>JBIKKS010000294.1:0-3707 GCA_044360235.1 Flavipsychrobacter sp.
TGCTCCTTACCAGCCGAATGCCATATTTGCTGCCCGTATCCTCAACCCAGCTAGTGAGGGTGTTTTCCTTAATTCTTTTACTCAGAGCTTGGGTCGTAGGTTTCCGGATACTCGTATGACGAAGGAGTTTTCGGAGTATTTTACTAAAATAAACCTCAAAAATACTAGTGCCGAAACCGTGAAACCACAGTATGTGGAGACAGGTGCTATGGCTCCTCAAATCAACTTGCCTGGCACTGATGGTACACCCATTGCGCTATCGTCGCTGAAGGGCAAGTATGTACTTGTAGATTTTTGGGCATCGTGGTGTGGGCCTTGTAGGTCTGAAAACCCAAATGTGGTAGCTGCATATAAGAAATTTAAAGATAAAAATTTTACTGTTTATGGTGTTTCTATTGATCACAACAAAGAGAAATGGGAGCAGGCTATAAAAGAAGACGGGCTAACGTGGACTCATGTAAGCGACCTTAAAGGATGGTCGTCTGTGGCGGCTGTTACCTACTCAGTAAGGTCTATACCTACCAATGTGCTGGTGGGTCCTGATGGCAAGATCATAGCCCGCAACCTTCGTGGGGAGCAACTGAGCGAGATGCTGACTCAGATTTTTGCTAGTGCTGCTGCACAGCCGGCTCCCTAACGGGTGTGCTTTTACCATCCCAGCGGCAAAAAAGGCTACGCTTTTTTACAGCATCTCCTCCTGAAAAAGGCGAGGAGTTCCGGTGTTTTTGGCTCGTGGGTTGTGTTTTTCCCTCAAAGCGAGAGGTTGCCACACCCCTAGGGTTGGCACTCATAGCTAGGCTCGGAGATTGCAATGACCCTCAATTTTTATATTGTTTTTTGTGGTTTTATGAGTGAAAGCTCCTCACTGCCCCGCCAGTAGAAGAGAGTGACACAATGCCAGCTGAGGGTAGCTGTGAAGGTGGCAATGAAATGATAATGCATAAAAACACATCACCCAAGACTGTGGCGGTCTTGGGTGATGTGATAAAAATAGTATAAGGTGCTGCTGTGCTGTTACAGATTACCTCTTTTGGCTTGTTCGCGCTCTAGTGATTCGAAAAGGGCTTTGAAGTTGCCGGCTCCGAAGCTTTGTGCGCCTTTGCGTTGTATGATTTCGAAGAAGAGGGTTGGGCGGTCTTCTACAGGCTTAGTGAATAGCTGTAGCAGGTATCCTTCTTCGTCGCAGTCTACGAGTATACCCAGTTCTTGCAGTGGGGCTATGTCTTCGTCTATTTTGCCTACTCTGTTGGGAAGGTCTTCGTAATAGGCATTGGGTGGTGGGTCGAGGAACTCTACGCCACGGGCTTTGAGTTCGCGAACGGTTTTTACGATATCGGCTGTGGCAATGGCTACGTGTTGCACGCCTTCGCCTTCGTAGTAGTCGAGATATTCTTCTATTTGTGATTTTTTCTTTCCTTCGGCTGGTTCGTTGATAGGGAATTTTACATATCCGTTACCGTTACTCATTACCTTGCTCATGAGGGCAGAGTATTCGGTGTTGATCTGTTTGTCGTCGAAGGAAAGGATATTGACGAAGCCCATTACTTTTTCGTACCACTCTATGGTAGGGTTCATGCGGTTCCAGCCCACATTGCCTACACAATGGTCTACGTATAGTAGTCCGGTTTCGGTGGGGTTGTAGTTGCTCTTCCACTCTTTGTAGCCAGGCATAAAGATACCAGTGTAGTTCTTGCGCTCTACAAACAGGTGTACTGTTTCACCATAAGTGTAGATGCCGCTCATACGCACTTCTCCGTTTTCGTCGGTAAGGGTATGTGGCTCTATGTATGATTTGCCACCACGGCTTATGGTTTCTTCGTAAGCTTTGTAGGCATCTTCAACCCAAAGTGCCAGGATTTTTACACCATCGCCATGTTTTTTGACGTGCTCGGCTATAGGGTGCTCGGAATTGAGGGCTGTAGTAAGTACTAGTCTTATTTTGCCTTGCTTGAGGACGTAAGAGGCGCGGTCTCTAACACCAGTTTCAGGACCTGCATAAGCCAATGACTGAAAGCCGAAAGCGGTTTTGTAATAGTGGGCGGCTTGTTTGGCATTGCCTACATAAAACTCTACGTGGTCGGTACCGTTGATAGGCAAAAAATCTTGTGCCTGTAGCATTTTCTGGCTTACTGTAAGTGTATCCATTGTATCGTTATTGTATGATGGTTGAGATTGTAAATGATTGTGGTAAAGGGTCTCTGTGTATTACATCCAGCTATAAACATAGTCGTCATCTTCTATGTTTATGGCGTCGGTGGTAAGCTTTAACGGATGAAATGTATCTACCATTACTGCTAGTTCTTTGGTTTCGGCAGCACCTATGCTTTTTTCTACAGTGCCTGGGTGCGGACCATGAGGTATGCCAGAAGGGTGCAGGGTGATCATGCCACGCTCCACATGCTTGCGGCTCATGAAGTCGCCATCTACATAATACAGTACTTCATCGCTATCTATATTACTATGATTGTAGGGGGCTGGTATGGCTAGTGGGTGATAGTCGAACAGGCGGGGTACAAAGGAGCAAATAACGAAGTTATGTGCATCGAATGTTTGGTGTACTGGCGGTGGCTGGTGTACACGGCCGGTAATGGGTTCGAAATCGTGAATGCTGAGTATATAAGGGTATTCGCAACCATCCCAACCTACAACATCGAACGGATGATGACCATACCAAATGGGGTAGAGCAGGCCTTTCTTTTTGACCTGAATGAGGAATTCGCCTTGGATATCGTAGGTTTCGAGGTCTTGGGGTTTACGTATGTCGCGCTCGCAGAAAGGTGCATGCTCCAGAAGCTGACCATACTTGCTGAGATATCTCTTAGGGAAGGTGACAGGACTGAACGACTCGATTATAAAAAGTCGATTGTTCTCGTTCTCAAAGCTGATTTGGTAGATGGTGCCACGAGGAACTACTACATAATCGCCGTAGGAGAAGGGTAAATTACCATATTGGGTTTTGAGCACGCCCTTACCTTCGTGAATAAAAAGGACTTCGTCGGTATCGGCGTTTTTGTAAAATATGTTTTCTGTTAGTCCCTTAGTGGGTGCTGCCAGAGTAAGGTGTACGTCGTTATTGAAGAGGACAGTTTTGCGGCTTTTGATGTAGTCGGCATCGGGGGCTACTTTGAAACCTTTGAAGCTGCGATGTTTGAGGATATTAGATGTAGCAGCTATAGGGGCTACATCAATGGGTTCTTCGGCTTTAAGGATTTTGGTGGGTGGGTGCAGGTGGTATAATAAAGAGGAGTTGGAAGAAAAACCTTCGGTACTAAACAGCTGTTCAGAATATAAGGTGCCATCAGGCTTTCTAAACTGTGTGTGACGTTTGTGAGGTATTTCACCCAGCTTGTGGTAGTGCGGCATGGTTTTGATGTTTGATGCAAATTTAATAATTTCTGAGTTGAATGTTGCTTGTAATTGTGTAGCGTGCCAGATATGGGTACTATATAATAAATGAATGTAGTGAAGGGGTATATTTTGCCTTGGTATATAATTGTTATCTTGCAGGCAAAGAGCTGAATGAGGGGTGATTGCTGTGATAATGATGATGGTGAGCAGCACTAACCGAGAGTTGAAAAAAAGGAATAAAATCAGATTAACATTGTTTTGACAGTTTTTGGATTGTATATTGAATAATGATAGGGAGGAAGTATAAACGACCACTCAAAAAAAAGTAAAAATTATGAAGAAGTACATCAGCCGGATTT
>JBIKKS010000296.1:0-3703 GCA_044360235.1 Flavipsychrobacter sp.
TTTGCCCTTGCACGACTCGCATAGCAAATGTACATCTGCCAGAAACTGCATTTCTACCACTACTTCTCCTTCGCCCTTGCAAGTATCACACCTGCCACCATCAGTATTGAAAGAAAAGTGTTTTTCTTCAAATCCTCTGATTTTTGATAGTTGTTGTTTGGCATATAGTTTACGTATCTCGTCATATGCCTTAACGTAAGTAACAGGATTGCTACGCGATGACTTGCCAATTGGGTTCTGGTCTACCTGCTCTACAAGGGTTATATTATCGAGGTCACCTGTCAGGCTTTTAAATATGCCGGGTCTATCCGCGCTTTCGCCATAGTGTTTTTGTAGGGCTGGGTACAACGTCTGTTTTATGAGCGTGGTTTTACCGCTACCGCTCACACCTGTCACTACACAAAGCACATTGAGCGGTATACTTACGTCAATGTTTTTAAGGTTATTCTGTCGGCAGCCCTCTATGCGTATCCAGCCGGTGGGCTTGCGCCTTATGGCTGGCACGGGAATGCTCATAACACCACTCAGGTACTTACCCGTAAGGCTTTTTTCATTTTTTATAAGCTCTTCATACGGCCCTACTGCTACTACTTCACCACCCAGATGGCTAGCCAGTGGCCCCATATCTATGATATAATCTGCCTCACGCATCATCATATCGTCGTGCTCCACTACTACTACAGTATTACCTAGGTCGCGCAGTGTTTTCAGCACACCGATCAGCCGCTCAGTATCGCGGCTATGCAGCCCTATACTGGGCTCGTCTAGGATATATAAAGAATCAGTAAGATTGCTACCCAGAAACTTAGTAAGCTGAATGCGTTGACTCTCTCCGCCTGATAATGTATTGGCCAGACGACTAAGCGTAAGGTACCCCAAGCCTACATCCAGCAGGGTTTTCATGCGTTGGTTTACCTCTATTAGTATACGTTTGGCTATCGTAGCATCGTGTGGGCTGAGTGTTATGTCTTTCAGCCATTCATATAGCTTGTCAGTAGGCATAAACATGAGGTCGGCTATGGTAGCACCATTTACCTTTACATACAGTGCCTCTTTGCGCAGACGTGTGCCCTTGCACACCATGCATGAAGTTCGCCCTCTGTAGCGAGCCTGCATCACCCTATATTGTATTTTGTAGAGGTTTTGCTCTACCATACTAAAGAAGTCATTGATACCACTTACATTATTGTTTCCTTCCCACAGCAATGTATATTCGGCTTCTGTGAGGTCTGCGATAGGTTTATGTATCGGGAAATTATATTTGGCAGCAGAGCGAATAAAATCATGTTGCCATTCTATCATTTTTTCGCCTCTCCAGCATGCTACTGCGCCTTCATATAGGCTCAGATGTTTGTTGGGTATTACTAATCCTTCGTCTATACCTAGTACCTGCCCAAAACCCTCACATTTGGGGCATGCACCATAAGGATTGTTGAAAGAGAACATATTGGGTGTAGGCTCGTCAAACAGCATATTGTCTGCCTCAAACCTATTATTGAAGGTGTGTATCTTGCTACCATCAGTCTCTACCAAACACTCTCCTTCACTCTCATAAAAAGCGGTTTGTATACTATCTGCCAATCGGTGCAGATCATCTTCGTCAAATACTTCTTTTACTACTATCCGGTCTATGAGCAGGTTGGCATTGCAAGTACCTATGTCTACCGTACCATCCAGCACATCTTCTATGCGTATTGGTTTTTCATCGGCATCTGGTACGTATATCCTGCTGAATCCTTTTTGCATCAATATGTTCAGCTCCTCCTGCACCGTGCGCTGATAGCGAGGCACCAGCGGCACTATGAACTGCACTTTTGTGCCTTTAGGCAGTGTTTGCACAAACTCTACTACATCTGTTACCGTGTCTTTTTTTACTTCTCTGCCACTAATAGGTGAGTATGTTTTGCCTATACGGGCAAAAAGCAGCCTGAGATAATCATATATCTCCGTCATGCTGCCTACAGTACTGCGCGGTGTGCGGGTAGTTACCTTTTGCTCTATGGCTATGGCAGGGCATATACCTCTTATGTAGTCCACATCGGGCTTATCCATTCGCATCAAAAACTGACGAGCATAAGCACTAAGACTTTCAGCATACCTCCGCTGCCCCTCGGCAAAAAGTGTATCCATTGTAAGGGAAGACTTACCACTACCACTTACCCCTGTTACTACTACCAGTTTATTGCGAGGAATGGCTACGTCCACATTTTTCAGGTTGTGCATTCGCGCACCCTTTATAAATATCGCATCATCGCCCACATCGTAGGTCTCAGCTACAGCAGGCGCTTGCACCACTACATCAGCTTTTTTTATCTTGGTAGTTTTTGTCTTACCCGCTTCACCTGCCGCACTTTTTATTTTCTTCTCTGCCATATATCCACTATCTGCCGCCATGTAGGCGAATACTCACAAATTTAGGTGGATTATTGGTAAGGATGAATGAATTGTATGGCATACTGGTTGTGTATGTCTTGTTATATTTTGGGTTAACACCCCATCTCATACATAAAGTTTATTTTTGCAGAAATTATTTGGTTATGAAATCTACTTCTGGAATATTGTATGCTGCATGCTGTGCTGTAGCGCTGTCATCTTGTGGTGGCGAGCAACCCAAAACCGAACAAGCTGCAGAGGCTATGTCGCCTGCTGCTGTACGTCAGTCGCCTGGTTTGTCGGCGGTTACAGCTTCTCCTGAGTTTCCGGGGGCTGCCCTGTCTATAGCCAGTGTAAAGGCAGAAAAAGAGGGCAATGATTCGGCAAAAGTTAGCTTCAGTTTTGATGTGAAAAACTACGAGCTGAAAATGCAAACATCAGACAATGCCAACAAACTGTGTAACAATTCTGCTCAGGGTCAACACATCCATTTTGTAATGGACAATGCACCTTACAAAGCCCTATACGAACCAACCAATACAATTACCCTAGCTAATGGTACAGAGCATTACCTGATGGCTTTCTTGTCACGTTCTTACCACGAGTCTGTGAAAAGCAAAGGTGCGGCATTGGTGTACCACTTTAAGATAGATGAAAAAGGCAAACTGGTGAAATTGGATGAACCCAAAACACCAATGTTGTTTTACAGCAGACCTAAAGGCGACTATATAGGCACTGATACTGCCAATCTATTGTTGGATTATTATGTATGGAATTGCGACCTAGCTGCCGACGGCTATAAAGTTAAAGCCACTCTGCAACCCGCTGGTGGTGTACCAGTACCATCAGTTTCTTTTACGCTAGACAAATGGGAGTCAAAATTTATCAATAACCTCGCTACAGGCAAAAGTGAACTAGAGCTTGTATTGACTGACAAAGACGGCAAACAAGTAGAAGGACCTAGCACAAGTGTGACAAGAGAATTCAACCTATCTGCTGGTGAACCAATGAAGTAAGTCAATAAATGTATAACACAAAAAACGGGTTGCAATCTTTAAGATGCAGCCCGTTTCTGGTTAATATAGTTTTCTCAATCGATTAATATTCCACCTTACACTGAATCGTCTGCCCTGTACCTTTCATTTCTTCGGCTCTTGACAGTTGGTGGTCGTTGCACAGTTTTTGCGCCCTATTGTTAGATACCCTGCCCAGGTCCTTATTTTCATATAGCGGAGTTGCACCACCATAGCCTATTTTACATGCACATATATAGTCGTTCTTGCCGCAAGAGCTAAATAGTGTAATGGCAATAATAGCAAACAGTCCAACT
>JBIKKS010000295.1:0-3703 GCA_044360235.1 Flavipsychrobacter sp.
CACGAATGAGCCCGTACAAGTAGCAGTGTATGATGTGACCGGCAAATTAATATTACACAATGCATGGAATGTCAAGAGAGGTGGCAACCTAATGAATGTGAATATGGAAAACTATGCCAAGGGTATGTATTTTGTAAAAATATCATGTGGCAACAAATGGTGCACCTTAATACATATTATAGAATAAAGACACTGAAAATGAGCAATTTGTAGCCATATTGTGTAGAATCTAATTTATTTTATAACAAAACACTTGCAATTGCTACCCTTATATATTATCTTAACAGTCGTAAATTCGCATCCTTTAAAATCATGATCCTATAAATATGATGGATCTGCGAATGATTTTAATAACTTTTAGTTAAAAATCTATCATGAACGCTGTTAGCAAGAAACAATATAATTTAAAAGAGGAATTACAACAATACTTTGGTTTTGACACCTTCAAAGGAGAACAAGAAGAAATAATAGCTAGCATACTATCAGGCAGAGATACTTTTGTGATAATGCCTACCGGTGGTGGCAAATCACTTTGTTATCAGTTGCCTGCACTGCTAAGCGATGGCGTGGCAATAGTTGTTTCGCCTTTGATAGCCCTGATGAAAAATCAGGTAGATCTTATAAGGGGCTATAGCACCAGAGACAATATCGCACACTTTCTTAACTCTACTCTAAGCAAAGCACAGCAAAAGAAGGTAAAATCGGACCTAACAGAAGGACGTACAAAAATGCTGTATGTAGCTCCTGAAACACTTACTAAACAAGAAAATATTGCTTTTTTTGCCGATCTGCAAATATCGTTTATAGCTGTAGATGAGGCTCACTGTATATCTGAATGGGGGCATGATTTCAGACCTGAATATCGCAAGCTGCGCGATATGATAGACATGATAAACCCCGAGCTTCCTATTATAGCCCTTACTGCAACAGCTACTCCCAAAGTACAGGACGACATTGTGAAGAACCTAAATCTTCGCAATGCTAATATATTCATAGACTCGTTCAACAGACCAAATCTATACTATGAAATCGTACCTAAAATAAGCAAAGAGCAAACACTGAAAAGCATTGTGAAGTTTATAAACACAATGAAAGGTAAAAGTGGTATCATATACACACTCAACCGTAAAACCACCGAAGAGCTGGCGCAAACACTTCAAGCAAATGGCATAAGTGCAGTAGCATATCATGCCGGCCTGGAATCGCAGATAAGATCTACTAGGCAAGATCAGTTTTTGATGGAGAAGGTAGATGTGATAGTGGCAACAATCGCATTTGGTATGGGTATAGATAAGCCAGATGTACGTTTTGTAATACACTACAACATACCTAAATCGCTGGAAAACTACTATCAGGAAACCGGTAGAGGTGGTAGAGATGGTATGGAAGGCAAATGCTTGCTATACTACTCGCACAAGGATGTGCAAAAACTAGAACACCTGATGCGCGACAAACCACTGAGTGAACGCGAAATGGGGGCTCAGCTTATATCCGAAACACTGGCTTACGTAGAAAGTGGTGTGTGCAGGCGTAGACTACTGTTACACTACTTTGGAGAGGAATACAAAAACGACAACTGCGGCAATTGCGATAACTGCAAGAACCCTAAAGAAAAACTGGAAGTAAAAGACAGTATCAAGATTACACTTGACGCTATATCTGAGCTCGACGAGCGTTTTGGAATAGATTACGTAGTGAATGTTATACTGGGTAGAGCTAATCCTCAGATTCAAACTTTCAGACATGATAAATTGAAGTCTTTTGGTGCAGGACTCATAATGGAAATGGATGCCAACTTCTGGAATTCTCTTATTCGCCAAATGATGCTGGAAGGCATGATAAGGAAAGATATAGAGGAATATGGCCTATTGAAAATTACCGAAAAGGGCCATAAGTTTCACAAGAAACCATACTCCATCATGGTGGCACTCAACCATAAGTACGACGATGCAACCTGCGATGATGAAGAAACAGGTGGTGGTACTAACGGACCAGCTACTACAGACCCAGTGCTGTTTGAGATGCTGAAAGACCTCCGCAAACAAGTGGCAAGAGAAAAAAACTTACCACCGTTTGTAATATTCTTGGAAAATTCGCTGGAAGATATGGCTACCAACTACCCTACTACACTAGGCGAGCTGGAAAAAATACAAGGCGTAAGCAAGGGCAAGGCAATAAGATATGGCAGTAAATTTGTGGAGCTCATATCTACCTATGTCGACGAAAATGACATAGTAAAGCCAGACGACTTTGTGATGAAAAGCGTAGTGAACAAAAGCGGCATGAAGGTGTTCATCATACAGAACATTGATAAAAAAATACCGCTTGAAACTATAGCCAAAAACAAAGGGCTTACACTACCAGATCTACTACTGGAAATGGAAACAATAGTAGCTAGCGGCACCCGCCTCAATCTGGATTATTGCTTGGAAAATGAACTGGACGAATACGAGCAGGAAGACATATTCGATTACTTCCGCAATAGCCAGGACGATGATATGGACAGTGCTTATGAAGAATTTAAAGACAGAGATGTGAGCGTAGAGCACCTGAAGATGATGAGAATCAAATTTATGAGTGAATATGCCAACTAACAAAGCTGCATGATATGGTGAACAAACAAGCTTGGCAAACGATATACAATGAATTGACGGCTACAGGGGTGACCCTTGTAGCCGTTTCTAAAACCAAACCAGCCAGCGACATACAGGAGCTGTATGACTTGGGGCAGCGACACTTTGGCGAAAATTACGTGCAAGAACTGGTCGAAAAACAAACGCTTTTGCCTACTGACATACAATGGCATTACATAGGGCATTTGCAGACCAACAAGGTAAAGTACATAGCCCCATTTGTACACCTGATACATGCAGTAGATAGCTTCAAACTGCTTGTAGAGATAAACAAACAAGCACAAAAATACCAAAGAAGTATAGATGTGCTACTGCAACTCCATGTAGCCGAGGAAGAGACAAAATTTGGGATGGATGAGAAAGAAATTCTTTCATTGCTCGACTACTACAACGCACAGATAGATACACTACAAAATGTAAGAATCTGTGGACTGATGGGTATGGCTTCTAACACAGATGATGAGGTGAAAATAAAAGAAGAATTTGCACAGATACACAACTTTTTCACATACCTATCTGAAACTACTTTTTTCAACAAACCCTACTTTTCAGTTTGCTCCATAGGCATGAGCTCAGATTATCCCTTGGCAGTAGCCGCCGGGGGCAACATGGTGCGTATAGGCAGCCTATTGTTTGGTAGCAGATAAGGTGTGCCTTACACCTTGGCCAATGCTGTAGGCAAACCGTCCATACTCGTTTTGTTATGTTGGGCTTTATATTTTTCCACACCTTCCTCCCCTATTTTGGTAGCCCATTTTATAGCATGGTCACGTTCACCAGCATAGTCGTATAGGGGCACACTATACCCACAAGAGGTTTGCACCTTATATATATCGGCCACTATTATTTGCCTTATAGCCAGTTGTGGTTCGAAGTGGCTGTACAACTCCTCCCATTCGGGCTGTGAGGGCAACACAGCATAGCCAGTACCATACAAACGCATTATATTGGGTGCACCATCAAATGCACAAAACATGATGGTAATGCGCCCATTCTCCAGTATATGTGCAGACGTTTCATTGCCACTACCGGTTACATCCAGATATGCCACTTTGTTTGGGGTCAATACC
>JBIKKS010000297.1:0-3700 GCA_044360235.1 Flavipsychrobacter sp.
GTTTTCAGTAGCGTTCGATACCGACCATTCATCATTGTCTATCGCAGTAATATCTGTAGCACCCAGCATACCTGCCAGTATAGCCAGCACTCCCGTACCGGTACCAAAGTCAAGTACTGATTTGTTATCAAAGTCAATATCTTTCATTCCCAGCATCATTAACTGAGTAGTAGCATGATGCCCAGTGCCAAAAGACATTTTAGGCGTTATCACTATATCGTAGGGTGTTGCTACCTCTATCGTATGAAAGTGGGTACGAATAGTACAAAACCCATCAACAATTACAGGCTGAATGTCTGTTTCCCACATTTCATTCCAGTTGCGGGGTTCTACAATCTCTGTTGTATATCCCACTTCAAAAGATGATAACATTTGCTGCAACTGCTCTTCCTCAAATAATTCCTCACCTATGTATGCCAGCAACTCATTGTCATTCTCTTCAAACCCTTCATAACCTGCTTCAGTGAGCATGGCTATGAGTATTTCACGCATTTCTGTATTTCCTAACGCTATTGTAATCTTGTTATGATTCATATTATTATTATCAAGCCACTATTTTTCTTGTCAATTTGATACCAAAAGCCAATATAGATGCACCGGCTGTGGCAGTGATAACTTCATTTACTATCCTGCTCGAAGTGATGTTCAGCTGATGCCCGAATAGCTTGTATCCTAACCATCCGCCCACAATACCTATAAGTATATCTACAAGAAAACTACTGTTCTCCAGTTTCACTATCGATCCGGCTAGCCATCCGGCTATTGCGCCTACTATCAGTACTACAAGCATAATCCTATTGTTTTTTATACTACGCAAAAGAGGTTGCATGTTCTGCAACCTCTTTTGCCTTATTTATAAATAATTCACTAATTATTCATCATCGTCTACCGGTGCTTTTTTGCCACCTGCTGGCACTTGCTCATCATCAGCAGCTTCTGGTTCTATTTGTAAGTTTCTTTCCTGCTGGTCCATCGTTCCAGGCAATGCACTATTGTACAATACACGGCGAGTAGGCAATTCAGTAACAATACGGAACTCAGTACGACGGTTCTTCTGACGACCTTCAGGATTATCCTTACCGTTTATCTGATTTGGCGCATTATTGTTTTTGTCCCCAAAACCACGTGCTGTCAACCTGTTACGCTCCACACCACTCTTTTCCAGATAGTCGAGTACTGACTGTGCACGACGCTGAGAAAGTGCTAAGTTGTATTCAGGATTACCTTTAGAATCGGTGTAAGAATATATCTCTACAGATATAGAAGGATTGTCAGTAAGGAAATGTACTACAGAATCCAAAGATGCTACAGACTCAGGACGAAGACTAGCCTGATCATAATCGTAGTATATGTTACTTACACTAAAGCTATTACGAACGCTATCCAAAAATATGGTTACCTGTATTGTATCATCTGGGTCAGAACGTTTGATTTCCATAGTACTTACAGATGCACGAGAAGAAGTATAACCAGCTTTATCGGCAGTAAGTACATAAGAATGTGCACGAGACATGTTAAACAGGAACTTACCATCTTCAGAACTATATGTACGAAGGTCACCAGTCTGATCTATCATTTTCACAACAGTTTCTGACATAAGATCCTGTGTTTTCTTACTGATCACTTTACCCATCACTACCAGTCTTGGCTCATACTGTATTCTCCAGATGTCATTACAACATGTAGGATTTTTCAATGCATAAGAACCGATACGGTTTGAAACCAAATAACCATTTGGCTTGCCTACTGGGTCTAGTATATAATAGAACTCATCAGCGCACGTATTGATTGGATAACCCAAGTTCATTAAATTCTTAAAGCGAGATGGACCACCTTCTGCAGAGTAAACATCAAAACCACCAAAAGATACCTGACCATTAGAAGAAAAATACAATTTTCCAGTACGGGTATTAAAGTATGGTGTCAATTCATCCTGTTTGGTGTTTACTTGTTTACCACAGTTACCAGGGCGACGGAAAGTACCATCTCTTGGGTCAATAATAGAGTACCATATATCATATCCACCACGACTTTGCAGCACCCTGTTTGATGCAAAGAACAGAACTTCTTTTTTGCCCACTTTGGCTACATATGGCATTGTGTTAGTTCCTTCATCACCTAAACCAGGAACCATTTTGGGAACAGACCAACCTTTTTCCCCAAACACTGAAACATAAATGTTGCAATTCATTTTGTTTGGGTTTTCACCATCAATAGCACACTTCGAAAAATAAAATTTGCTACCACCAGGTCCCCAGCAGCCATTGGCTGTATGGAAATTAGGGTCATTAAACTGACCATCGTAAAATGGCATAGGCCACTGAAACGAATCTACATAACCAGCTTGTTTGTGAGAGTACATAAAACGCTCTTTCGATTCTGGAGCATCTTTCCAAGCATCGGTAGTTATTACCTCATCTTTGTTTATAGTACCGTAAGCATAGGTTCTTTTAATAGTACCAAACAACAAAGCCGAGTCACCCAATGGATAAGGAGATAATTCTGTGTTGGCAGTATTTACATTAGGTCCAGCATTGATAAGCGTTACGGGCTGAGGATCTTTTATTGAAGATATCGCCATCTGACAACCTTCAATTTCTTTTTTAACCCATTTTTTTATTTCTTTCATTGCTTTAGGATCAATAGTCCTATCGGTATTTTTTTCAATATTAGGGTTTTCATTAGGTGCAACCTTTACACTGTTTTTTTTGTTGTCTTCAAGAAACTCATTGAATGATTCAATAGCCAATTGATACTCGCACTGCTGCTTCAGCATCAAACCAGCATAATATGCAGAATACGGATAAATTTTCTTAGCCATGTTCTTCACTTCTGCGAAATAGTGTGCTGCTGGTACATAGTCTCGGGTAGCACGGTAGCACTGTGCCAACTGGTACGTAATATATGGGTTACGTTCGTCCTGCTGTTTCAACTGTTGGTAGTAATCTATAGCGTTGAAATAGCTACCCTGTCGGTACAATTCATCTGCCCAATTCAATTTCTTATCATACGAAAGCCCAGACTTTGGGTCGTTTGCCCTATTCCTATACTTCTCTTTATTGTTCTTCTGGGCATTTGCTTGAAATGAAACAGTAATAGATATTGTAGCTAAAAACAGGTACAGCCAATTTTTTCTCATGTGCGTGAGCGTTGTTAATGGATATAAAAGTATAAATTGGTTTTAAAAAAACGAAGGGCTTTCAAAAAAAACTTTTTCAGCCCTTCGTATATTGTATGTGTTCACTATTAAAAACGCGAACAGGGTATCACCCTCTTGTTGGCAAATTTCATTGGGTATGGGGCTATGTAGCGTACTGCTATCTCAAAGCCACCGTTACCGTTGCTAGCAGAATTAAGAGAAGAAATATTGTAATCGTAGCCCAATCCTATACGTATACCCTTAAACTCAACACCTGCTGTCAACATAGCAGCATCACCTGTACGGTACCAGCCACCTAAGAATACAGCAGTAGAAAAATCAGAATAACCTGGCACTCCACCTACCTGATATAGAAACTCATTACCAGCTATTATTTCAGTGGCAGATGCCTGACTCTGAAACAACACTGCCGGACGAAGTGAAAAACGTTCGTTGGTAACTATGTTAAGACCCAACTCACCCGTAAACCTCATATCCAGACCAGTTTGGCTGTTCTGTTTTTTCAAAAGGGCATCATTTGGCTGATTAATATTATTGGCA
>JBIKKS010000298.1:0-3688 GCA_044360235.1 Flavipsychrobacter sp.
ACATTATAATCTGCCTGAAATTTGTACTCGGATATACCATCTAAATGCTTGACAGAAGAAGAATATCTGTATACAGCAAGTGGTCTTTTCGTTTCTTTCAAGCATTTAGATGGTATATCCGAGTACAAATTTCAGGCAGATTATAATGTTGTTAACGGAGTTAAAGTCAAATCATCTACGCCGCATCTGGAAGCAGAAGCACAATTTTTTTTAAAAGACGGACTTATTGATTACCTTGAAATTTGGTGTTATGATGGAGACTATCCGAAAGAGGAATTGACAAGTTATGTATTAACGCAGGAATGGATGGGTTCGCCAGGCAAAACGATCTCGTATAACGCCAACGAGTAGCTACAAGGAATAGCGGGTATATATGGAGATCAACTGACAATTTTATTTCCGTTTAAGTTAACAGCCTCCTTCGCTGAAAAGCATCCGGGCATCCAGCGGCGGAGACAGGATTGGTTTAGCTGAGAAGTTCTAACTTGGAATCCCGCTGGTAAAAGTGGGATGCGCAATCAGAATTAAAAAAGCCCAGCATTGCTGCTGAGCTTTTCATTTCAATGTCGGGGAGACAGGATTCGAACCTGCGACCCCCTGGTCCCAAACCAGGTGCGCTACCGGCCTGCGCTACTCCCCGATTACTTGTTTATTAACTGATAAAACTTCCGGTATGATGTTAAATCAGCGGTGAGGGCGGGATTCGAACCCGCGGTACACTTTTACAGCGCACGCCAGTTTAGCAAACTAGTGGATTCGGCCTCTCTCCCACCTCACCTGTAACGGCCTATTTGTTATACCCTTACTGCTAAGGGACTGCAAAGATAATGTAAAAGTGCAAATAGGCAAGTGATTTTATAAATGATTTATTTCAGCAAGTGTTGTAGTTTTTATATGCTAGCCATCTGCACTTTCTGTTGTATCTCCATCAGGTTCTCCTTATACTCAGGGTCAGTCTCCATCAGGTTTTCTACGGTTTGGCACGAGTGTATCACTGTCGTATGGTCAAACCCACCAAAATGGTCGCCAATGGTTTTAAGCGATTGTTTGGTGAATTTTTTGGCAAAATACATCGTTATCTGTCGTGCCAGCACCACCTCGCGTTTGCGGGTTTTGGTCAGCAATCTTTCGTAGGCTACGTGATAATAGTCGCATACCATTTTCTGTATGTTTTCTATAGTCATTTCGCGTGCGGCTGTCTTTACAAAGTTTTTCATCACACGTTTTGCCAAATCCAGGTCTATCTCTTTTTTGTTGAGGGTAGCCTGTGCAAACAGTGCTATCAGTGCACCTTCTAGCTCGCGTACGTTGCTCTGTATGTTGTATGCCACATAGCGCACTACTTCGTCGGGTATTTCCAGCCCTTCTTGTCTCATCTTCACACGTAGTATCGTCTGACGGGTTTCGAAGTCTGGTGCTTGTATATCGGCATTGAGCCCCCAGCGGAAGCGGCTTAGCAGGCGTTCCTGCATACCTTCCAGGTCGCGTGGGGCTGTGTCGCTGGTCAATATTATCTGTTTGCCGTTCTGGTGCAAGTGATTGAAGATGGCAAAAAACACATCTTGCGACTTTACCGCAGATACAAACAGGTGTATATCATCCATTATCAGCACATCTATCAACTGGTAGAAGTGAATGAAATCATTTACTTCATTGTTTTTAGAGTGGTCTATAAACTGATTGATGAATTTTTCGGCACTTACGTACAATACAGACTTATTAGGGTGCATACGGCGCACCTCATTGCCTATAGCCTGTACCAAATGGGTTTTACCCCAGCCTACGCCACCATATACTACCAGCGGATTGAAGGAGGTAGTACCCGGCTTTTGTGCCACATGCATACCTGCCGAGCGGGCTACACGGTTGCAGTCGCCCTCTACATAGTTGTCAAATATATAATTACTATTGAGCTGTGGGTCTATCTGCATCCGCTTCAGACCGGGTATGGCATAGGGTGTTTTTATACTATGCGGGTCATCCCACTTCAGGGGCATATCTACATAGTTACTGTCTTTGCCAGGCTTACTGTGCGTGCTACCGGGCATATTTACAGATGCTGGCTTGCGAGAGTTGCTCTCCATCATTATGCGGTACTCAAGCCTTCCTTCCTTACCTAAAACACGTTTTATCGTTTTGCCTAGTAGTTCTACATAATGCTCCTCTAGCCACTCGTAAAAGAACTGACTAGGCACTTGTAGTGTGAGTACACTATCGACAAGGCTTACAGCTTTTACAGGCTCAAACCATGTTTGGTAAGACCTGAAGCTGAGATTGTCTTTGATAATCACAAGACACTTCTCCCAAAGCTGCTCGGCTTCGGTAAGAAGGTTATTGTTTATAGTATTGTAAAATTGATTATCCATATTGTGCTGAAACAACATTCCCTTTTTGAAACTGGTTATTTACTGTGGCAGAACAGAGGACAAAAAAGCATGCGAAAAAAAGATTTTCGCAAAAAAATGTTTGTTATCGATCCTACCTTAAAGTTATTGATTTATTCGTGATACCTCTACTCTTTTCTACAGATTAAAGCTACTACCTGCATTACTGATACATTTACTAATCATTGGAACGAAATTCCTAACAAATTGTTGAAAAAAAAAATCACTATCCACTTGTTTGTTTAATAAAACTTACAGAATGGAGATTGGGGTTATTGTTGAATTTTCCGCATTTTTTAACAACTTTTTTTCAATACTACACACATTCCGCCACCAAACCCACCAAATACCACAAACATTCTACGGTAACACCCTGAAACACAGTACAGTAGCGGATTACAGCCCATACGGCTAAGCGCATACCTCAGTATTCCTTTGTCTAATTTACTACAAATTCTAATTATTTTCTTAGAAAAAATTAACCCCTAAAACAAGGGGGTCGTTCAGGCAAAAAAACTAAAAAAATAGTCGATACTGCTAGTTATACACATGGCTACAGACGCATGGGTATTGTGCACAAAATAGCTTGTGCAGTCCTGCAAAATGAGGCAATAATGAGGCAAAATGTACGTATTGTTGCAGTAGAATATGCGCTACCTGTGGATACATATAAAAACCATACTGAGCACCTGCAATGGCAGTGTGCCGCTGGCTCATTTTTTAAAAAACTATTGCAAGAAGCACCCCAAACTGGGTAGCCGCGACCGCAAAATGCTGAGTACTATACTATATAGCTGGTATCGGTGCGAAAAAGGGATAGTATGTGGCACAGCTACCGAAAGCGATACTGAATACCTACTGGAAAACAAAGTAAAATACTGTCTTGTGGTGTGCAATGCGCTAACAGCACAGTTCGAAAAGTTATTTGCAGACATACCAGCATTACCGTTTCAATTAGAATTTGAACTGGACAAACTCACCAGTAATGAACCCACACTCTCTGAGGGCATATCGCGCACAGAATGGCTAGGCACAATGCTGTGTCAGCCAAAACTGTTTATAAGAGTAAGAAAAAACAAAAAACAACTAGAGGCGCTGCTCTCTACCCACAACCTACCATACGAAACCATAACTGACAACTGCCTAGCATTGCCCAATGGTGCAGCTATAGATGCGCTATTACCTGCAGACTGGTATGTGGTGCAAGATGCATCGTCGCAGGCTACAGGGGCTTATATGCAGCCAAAAGGTGGCGAACACTGGTACGACTGCTGCGCTGGTGCGGGTGGCAAGTCGCTACTACT
>JBIKKS010000299.1:0-3680 GCA_044360235.1 Flavipsychrobacter sp.
CTCAATCGTTGGTGAAACAGGTGCAGCCAGATATGTTTGGTGCTGTGGAAGAAGACAAGGGGGCTTTTTTTTATTTTCCTACTTACTGTCATTATTTCGACAACAGCAGTTATAACTATGTTCTTTATCAGTTGAAGTCTGAAAACCGAGTATTGTTGCCAGAGGTAAAACACCTAGATTATCTATGGTTGATACAAACAGCTCAGTCTGGGCATGATGTGCATGTTATACTAGATCAATTGCGTAAAATGAAAGATGTGCAGCTGGCCCAAGAGCTCACTGCACATCAGTTAAAGAAAAGTATCGACTTATTGTTTTAGCACTTACTGCTACTCATTATTTCATAGACTCGGCATCTGCCAAAAACTGCTGCAAACCTATATCTGTAAGCGGGTGTTTTAGTAGACCCAGTATAGAGCCGAGTGGGCAAGTACACACATCAGCACCGGCCTCAGCACAACGAACTATATGTAACGGATTGCGGATAGATGCTGCCAGAACTTCGGTCATATATCCCTGAGTGTTGTATATGTTTACTATTTGCTCTATCAGTTGCACACCATCCCAGCTGCCGTCGTCTATGCGACCTATGAAAGGAGAAACGAATGTTGCACCCGCTTTTGCAGCTAATATAGCCTGACCAGCAGAGAAAACAAGTGTACAGTTTGTTTTGATGCCATGGTCTGTAAACCATTTTATAGCCTTGATACCATCTTTTATCATAGGCACTTTAACTACAATATTGGGGTGAATAGCAGCCAGTTTCTGACCCTCTGCTATGATACCCTCAAAGGTTGTACCTAATACTTCTGCACTTACTGGGCCATCCACCATTTCGCAAATGGTTTTGTAGTGTGCTGCTATGGCATCGGTACCTTTTATGCCTTCTTTTGCCATAAGGGTTGGGTTGGTTGTTACACCGTCCAGTATGCCTAGGTCATTGGCTTCTTGTATTTGGGCAAGGTTTGCAGTGTCAATAAAAAATTTCATATTAAATTGTCTTTTATGGCACAAAATTAGTCAATAAAACACTATGTTCTCATCAGCTTTTCCCACGCCTTACCCACAATTTGTGGTGCGTACTATAAGTAGCGGCGAAATTTAAAGTTCTTTTTTCTGAGTCATGGCTTTAAGTATGAAAAACACACCTACCGCTATCCATACGAAACCACCTATTTTGCTATAAGACCCTGTACTACCCGCACCTTCTTGTGCTATGTAGAAAACCCTTACACCCAGTATCAGCAGTATAAGTCCGATTATTGCTCTCCAATTCATAATGAGTGCAAGTTATGAACTAATGCTTATACAGCATCTCTACTATGTAGGCTTTAGGTAACGTGTTATTTGTGAGAACTTAAAGCTAATTAATTATTATGTTCGGCGTTTATTATTCCATTCACATTAACAAAGTAAAATGTACTTTTGTCCTTTAGTTTTTTTAAACCAATTCTTAAGAACCAATGGCAATATTAGGTAATCTGATAGCCCGGTCATTACAATTACGCAAGAAATTCAAGCTGTCGGTAGCAAGCCCACAGACATATCAAAGGCACACATTGAGGCAGTTGTTAGAGCGCGGACAATATACTTCTTTCGGTAAGCATTATGGTTTTGGTGATATTCTCAGTAAAGAAATAGATTTTGTACAAGCCTTCAGAAGCCGTGTTCCTATACATACCTACACAGATATGCATGAGAAATGGTGGAGCAGGTGCCAAGCTGGTGAGGAAAATGTAACATGGCCAGGCAAGGTGAAGTATTTTGCATTAAGTTCCGGTACATCCGAATCTGCCAGCAAACATATACCTGTGACACAGGATATGATAAAATCTATAAAAAATGTAGGCTTTAAGCAGCTATACAGCATGGCCAACTTTAAGATACAACCTGTAGCTTTTGAGAAGGGTGTGCTGATGCTGGGTGGCACCACCTCATTGTTTGAAAAAGGAGAATATTACGAGGGTGACATGAGTGGCATAAGTGCCAAAAACATGCCTAGGTGGATGTCATCCCTTTTGTACAAACCAGGTCAGCGTATATCGCGCAAACCACAGTGGGAAGACCGTATAAACCTGATAGTCGAAAATGCCTCTCAGTGGGATGTAGGTATTGTATGTGGTGTGCCTGCTTGGGTGCAGATAGTTCTGGAGCGGGTTATAAAACACTATGGTGTAAAAAACATTCATGATATTTGGCCCAATCTTAGCGTGTATATACATGGCGGAGTCTCTATAGAGCCATACAGGCACAGTTTTCAGAATATATGGGGTAAACCAGTCACTTTTATAGAAACCTATATGGCTTCTGAGGGGTCATTTGGTTTTCAGGCTAGGCCCAACGCAGGTATTAAACTGGTACTGAATACAGGTGTGTTTTTTGAGTTTGTCCCTTTCAATAGCACCAATTTTGACGATGACGGTAATCCTTATCCCGATCCTGAAACTTTCACAATAAGCGATGTTAAGGAAGGGGTAGAATATGCTGTACTGCTCAGTACCTGCTCTGGTGCATGGAGATACATGATAGGTGATGTAATAAAGTTTACTAATGCTGCAGAGCATGAAATAGCTATAGTAGGCAGAACCAAACAATTTCTGAGCCTTTGTGGAGAACATTTGTCTGTAGACAATATGAACAAAGCCATAGAAATGGTGTCAAATCAGCTTAACATAACTATCTGCGAGTTTGCGGTTTCGGGCATGAAGTATGATAATCTATTTGCGCATCAGTGGTACATAGGGTGCGATAACGATGTAGACCCAGAAGTAGTAAGAAAATTACTAGACGAAACACTGGCTCAACTTAATGATGACTATCTAGTAGAGCGTACATCTGCCCTAAAAGAAATATTTGTAAAAGTTTTGCCAGCTGATACTTTCATAGATTACCTGCGCTCTAAGGGCAAAGCAGGAGCTATGAGCAAATTTCCCAGAGTACTGAAAGGAGTACAATTGCAAGACTGGGAACAGTATTTGCAAAAGAACAATAAAGAAGTAACTGCATAATAGTAGGTGAAGTTATAGTATAAATTAACCGTTGTCATATCCTTATTTTTTTGGGGAAGGGCAACGGTATTTTGTTTGAAGGATATCATATCACTGATTTTGTTTTTTAGTGCATTTGATACTATTGTCAATATCTTTGCTTTTTACAAACTTGGTATGGCAGATAGCATTAACATGTGGTGAACTAGGTTTTATAGAAGTAGTGAAGATTGTTATTGAAATAATTGCATTAGCGTTTGTTGCCCGAATAGTTTTATAATACACTGTAAATGAATAGCCGTTTTTTATTGTACTCCGACGGAGAAGGAAATATTTTTGAAGATACTACACTGTATGTAGTGGGCAGAGCTGGGTGGGACGCCATGCCTATACCAGACGAAGACTGGATAGAACTACCCGATGGTGGTAATCTGTATGAATTGCCTGGTCGACGAGGTATAGGTATAGATGTGGCTACCGGCGATATGCGTCTTTGCGAAAAGGGATGGGCTGTAGCAGCTTTTTTACCACCTGCTCATACAGGATTTTATCTAGCAGCTTACGAAACATTGCCTGATGCACCAACATTGCCATTGTTTTGCTACACAGCTGCTGGATGGCTCAATGATAAGTTTTATGTGCCCGCTGTGCGTATAGAGCGCGACATACGCCAAGAGTGCAGCGGCTATGACC
>JBIKKS010000300.1:0-3665 GCA_044360235.1 Flavipsychrobacter sp.
ACTGATGGCCGTAAGTTACTTGAACACCCAACAAAAAGCAAATATAAATACTACAATAGACCATCTAGCCCAACAAGGATACAGATTATTAGGTGTGGGCGAGGCAGTTTATGCAGCAAATGAATACCCTGCTACACAACAAGAATTAAAATTCAGCTTTAAAGGTATAGTAGCATTCTACGACCCGCCCAAAGAAAATATACAAGCAGTATTGGAGGGGTTTTATGATGCAGGCATAGACGTAAAAATTATAACCGGCGACAATGCCAAAACCACTAATGCAATTGCAAAACAGATAGGGCTACGCAACTACGAAAAAAGTATTACCGGCAGCGAACTAATGGAGCTAAGTGAGCCTGAACTGCGAGTAACTGTAGCAGAGACTCAGGTATACACCCGTATGTTTCCAGAAGCGAAGCTGCGCATTATAAACGCCCTTAAAGCCAACGGACAAGTAGTAGCAATGACTGGCGACGGCGTAAATGATGGTCCTGCACTGAAAGCTGCTCACATAGGAATAGCTATGGGCAAAAAAGGAACTGAAATTGCCAAACAGGCAGCATCGCTCATACTGACCGAAGACGACCTCAGTAAGATGATAGACGCCATAGCCATGGGCAGGCGGATCTATGCTAACCTAAAAAAAGCAATTCAATACATTATTTCCATTCACATCCCCATTATACTCACGGTGTTTGTGCCACTGGCATTAAACTGGGTTTACCCCAACATCTTTTCACCAATACATATCATTTTCTTGGAACTGATAATGGGCCCCACCTGCTCTATCATTTACGAAAACGAACCAACCGAGGGCAATACTATGAAAGTAAAACCCAGACTATTTAGCATCACTTTTTTCAACTGGCGAGAGCTTACTATAAGTATAGTTCAGGGTTTAGCCATCACACTAGGTACGCTAATGGTATATCAGTATGCAGCAAACGAATATGCACAAGAAAACCTCACCCGTACCATGGTCTTTGGTACACTTATAGCTGCCAATATTTTCCTCACATTAGTGAACCGCTCATTTTATTATTCCATTGTCACCACCTTTGGTTACAAGAACAATCTGGTAGGCATTATTATCTTGGTCACAGTAGTGCTGTCAGGCTTGCTCATCTACGTCACACCTTTGGCTTCATTTTTTGGATTTGCACCACTATCAGGCATGCAAGTATTGCTGTGTGCAAGCACAGGTTTTGTATCTGTAATCTGGATGGAAGCCGTAAAATGGAACACCCGCAGAAAAAACCCAATAGGTTCCGCTGCGGGTGCTGTATAATGTGTTTGTATCTGTTTATTAACCTGCTATGTGTGCCACCAACCCTGACACAATAGCTGCCATACGTGGCGCTGCGGCATTGGCTGCTTCCAGCACCTCTTCATGGGTGATAACAACCGGAACATCGCTAATGCCAATATCTGTGATAACACTCATCCCAAATACACGCATATTGCCATGTTTGGCTACTATCACCTCGGGTACCGTACTCATGCCCACTGCATCGCCACCTATGACGTGTAGCCACCTGTACTCAGCAGGTGTTTCAAAGGTAGGTCCTTGCAATCCCACATACACGCCAGTCGTCACATCAATACCCATATTATCTGCTATGCCCTTGGCTGCATCTATGAGTTCTGGGTCGTAAGTTTTGCTCATATCCGGAAATCTGGTACCCAGCCTATCGTCATTAGGTCCGCGCAATGGATGCTCTGGAAATTGATTAATGTGGTCTGTGATAATCATCAACTCACCTATCCTGAAGTTTTTATTCATTCCGCCGGCAGCGTTCGATACTATAAGTGTGTCTACACCCAGTGCTTTCATCACCCTTACCGGAAAGGTTACCGTATCCATGTCATAACCTTCGTAGTAATGAAAACGACCCGACATCAGTACCACATCACAATTACCCATTTTACCAAATATCAGCTCACCGCCATGCCCCTTTACCGTAGACACCGGAAAGTTGGGGATATCAGTATAGCGAAGTACACAATCATTGCTGATGCTCTCTGTAAGACCACCTAATCCACTACCTAGTATAATACCAACCTTGGGGGTATGGGTGATTTTAGTATTTATAAAGGCAGCTGTTTCCTGTATTTTATCAAATAGGCTCATGATTCTGATTTTTGTGCGGGCAAAAGTACACAAATGCAGTAATGAATGTGTGTGGTATCAGAATGATAACAGTGCTTATCTTATTGTGATATTACCTTCTGATATAGCATAATCTTTAAGTTTATCAATCTGCGTCTTCAGCATTTTTCGCCAGGCAGTATTCACATACTGCAAGGTAGCATTGGCAGATGTAGCAGCGCCAGTCTGTTTATCAAACTCAAACTGCATGTTATTCAGCTGCTGATACAACTGTTCAAAGACAGGTGTTATTTCATTAGCCAGGTCCAGGTCTGTGTTATAATCATAGTTTTCTCTCAATGTTTCTACTAAGTGCTTTCGCATTTTACGAGCATAAAGTTCAAAAATATCAAAATGTATTTGCTCATGCTCCAGTATATCTTTCGACTTCACTATCATCCACGAATCATTAAGACTGAACATGGGTGTGATGTTGAAATAAAAAGTACTGGGGTCTAGCACATATATTATAGGAGCTATATTGATAACAGATGCCGCTGGCGAATCAATAGTGATGGTAAGAACATACCCAGTATCGGGTATGGAGCTGCTTTGAGCGGGCGCAGCTCCATCTGGGCGGGGGCGAGTTATCTGATTTAGTTTTTCCTGCCAAAATTCGTCATATACTCGTTCTTCTTTTGCCAGGCGCTCAGACAACTTCTTGTAAAACTCTCTGTAATCGGGGTAAATAACATTAGCAAGATCAGTATCTCTGGTAGGAAGAAACTTGTTATATAGATTACGATTGTACCTAAAATCTGTGTAAGAAAGTGGTCGCTTTGTCTTCCAGCTCAGATAAAAAAGGGCATCCAGTGGGTCTTTTATTTTAGATTTTGGCGAAATAACTATCTCAGTCGATTTCTTGCGTCTCTGTTCCTGTATTATATTACTGTACTTCTGCTTGTGTACATACTTGCCCTTTACCCTGCGCACCCTTACCTGGGCCATAAGGCTGGCAGAAAAGGCAATTGTAAAAAAGACCAAAAATATTTTTAGTGCTATAAATTTCATTTACAGGTAAAACAGCAAAAAATAAAGGTTATATAACAACATAAAGATACACTGATATTGTTTGTATATGGTAGATACAATTCATTTTTAAACAAGAAAGCAACCGTCCCTATCCATTAATTATCAATTGAGTATATAAGCCAGCCAAATCATAACAAATTATTACCACATACGATGCAGTTAAAATCGAGTTAAACTGTATTTACATATTTTGTTACCACCTTCTGTAAGCTATTTTTGTACCTTTGCGCACTTTTCGCTTAATACCTGAAATGAATATTCCTGAATCTATTGATCGTACCAAATTGCCAGCACATATCGCCATCATCATGGATGGTAATGGTCGCTGGGCAAAAGAGCGTGGCGAGGACAGGGTCTACGGGCATTACGAAGGCGTGGTTAGTGTGCGTGAAATAGTAAACGCTTGCGGTGCGGTAGGTATCGGTCACCTTACTTTGTATGCTTTTTCTGCCGAAAACTGGAATCGTCCACAAGCAGAAGTGGA
>JBIKKS010000301.1:0-3632 GCA_044360235.1 Flavipsychrobacter sp.
ACGTATAGCTACTACTGGCGAGATATTGGTGAATCTGGTAATACACAACGAAGACGTGCCTGAACGCGAAGCCATACTGCAGCATATATTGGATAATGTACCCGGCATCACCTCGCTCAACTATACCATCAACCCCAAGCTGAATGATACCATACATGACCTAGATGTTGTGTGTTGGTACGGCAAAAGCTACATAGAAGAAAAACTGGAAGACTACAGATTCAAGATATCTCCTAAGTCATTCTTTCAAACCAATACTTATCAGGCAGAGGCGCTATATAGGGTAGCCCGAGATTTTGCAGGGCTTACCGGTACCGAAACCCTCTACGATCTGTATTGTGGCACAGGTAGTATAGGCATATTCTGCTCAGCAGGTGCTCGTCAGGTTATAGGTATAGAGCTGGTGGCTGATGCCATAAAAGATGCCCACGAAAACGCTGCTATGAATGGACTTACTCACTGCAAGTTTTATGCTGGCGATGTAGAGAAGATTTGTACCGACGACTTCTTTGCTGCTCACGGTCGCCCCGATGTCATCATCACCGATCCGCCACGTGCGGGTATGACCGAAAAGCTAGTACAACAGTTACTGCGTATGCGTGCCCCCAAGGTAGTGTATGTAAGCTGCAACCCAGCTACTCAAGCCCGCGATTTGCAGTTGCTGGATGCTGCCTACCGCATCACCCGTTTACAACCAGTAGATATGTTTCCGCATACCCACCATATAGAAAACGTGGCACTACTGGAGCTTAGAGAAATATAGAGATTGCGTAAATCATTCCTGTTACGATATTCAGAGCATGTAGTTACATCTTTTTGATGGTTACTACATGCTCTTTCAGTACTACTACATATTGCTCAAAGGCGGTGGGGTACGCAGACACTATACCCATATAGTCTTTTTTAGCAGCATCAAACAGATGTTCGTTTATCAGTAGTTCGTCTAGCGTATCTATCAGGGCAGCAGTAAATGCAGTATCTGCTATGTCTTCTTTATAGTATCCTACGTATTTTATGCCTTCACATTGGTAGTATATCACCCTGCCTTTAGTGTCCACTATCACGTGCTTTATATTCAGTACGTATTCGCCATCTTGCAGCGTACTTAGGGTAGATTTCAGTCCATTCAGCACATACTCTTCTAGCGATGGTTTTACCGAGTCTTTTCTGAATTTTGCTTGCTCTTTCAGCTCAGATGGTTGGTATACTTTTTTGCGATCTACATAGGTAGGGCACGGTGTTTGGGTGTAGGTTTTTGTAAGTTCCTCGCCCGTTATGGGGTCAATGAGTATTACGGTATCTGTTTTGGGCAATTGCATCACAAATTTTCTGCCATGCATCACCACAAATTCATTTTTGGGTCTTGGAGCCTTTTGGGCTAAACTGGTAGCCGCTATCAATACAAAAACAAGGGTAAAAAAACTACGGAATTGGCACATCATACAATCTTAAAATATCACGTTTACTCGGTGAAAGTACGACACACACTTTAATATCCCGTCACACAGCCAACCAGATCAGCTTTTGTTGTAGAACACCTTCTTATTGCTCACAGTTATTTTGTAGTCCGATAATGATATTTTTGAATGTGCTGTTACATTCTTTCCGTTTGCAGTTGCAGCCACCAGTTTAGGGTGTTTGTTCATTAGCGTGCTTATATCTGCTGCAAGGTCTATTGGGGCAGATGTTATTTTGCCATCCTTGTTTTTGTAGTCTACACCATCATATTCATAGTATATGACCATACCATTTTCATTAACCACTATTTGATTTAGGTTTATTTTTATGAAATCACCATCTGGGTTCTTTAAATCTTTAATTTTTGAACTCAGGTTTTCCAACAGATACTTTTCCAAACTTTCCCCATTTTGTACAGAACTGCTTAGTTCATCAGAGTAGAATATTTTTTTGTCATTAGCCATTTCTATTTTGGGGTCGGTTATCATTTCCTTCATTATCTCATCACCAGTTATTGGGTCTATTATTATCATTGTATCCCTAACCGCAGGGCCAAACTTTAGTTGATAGTCTTTGTGTACATATCGCCAGTTATTACTGGGTTTGTATTTTACATACGTTTGTGCTATCGCAGTGCAGTTTAGCAGCATTATTGCAGCTACTATTTTTACAGCATTAAGACCCCAAGAGTTGCAGTTCATAATCATTAGTTTTAAGAGTTATTACGTAATATTCAACCAGCAAAAAACAAATATCCATTATTCGCAGCTTAGTATTATGACTATCGAAATTTTGTATCGTTTCTGCTAGTGTGAAAGACGGCATAGACAATTACATCCATGTTATCAATCTCGAATACTACTCTGTATGGGAAATTTCTCAAAATTACTTGTCTGAAATTGTCTGTAGTACCTGAATAGTAATGTGGATTATGTTTCAGTTTTTCTAATGTCTGTGATATATTTTCCAATAGCCGTTCACCCAATCCTATTTGTTGAAGTTCATACCATTCATATGCCTCACTAAGCATATTGAAAACTTCAGGTTTGAGTATTACACTGTACATTAAGAGGCTTTTTTGTTTCTTATCATATCCTTCATATCCTCCCAGTTGTAAGAGATACTCTCGCCAGAAAAATGCTTTTTACGTTCGTTGTAGAGAAAATCAAGTTGTTCTTTTGAGAACGCTACACTACTACTTTCATGAATATTTTCTTCAAGCAGTGAATATAAGCCTGTAATTTTTTTATCATCTGCCGATGTGAGGTATGCAATCAGTCGTTCTCTCATTATAGTTGTTGTCATGGCATAGCTTTATGTAAAATTAAGGAATTAATTTACTCAAAAATTAGTTCAGTTTATCTCGTGTTATTGTGTTGTAAGTACTTGATTTTAAGGTTTATGTTTGTTGGCTTTGGCTTGTACGTGCAAGATGTTTTCTGCCTATTGTGGTGTGTTTACAAACAATACCACGCTATACAGTGTATTTTTGTATCACAAGCTTCACTCATAGCACCCACCGCCCACTATCCCTCACTTACCCCATACTTGTTACTATCACCGGGCTTTCTATTACAGTGTCTTTTCCTATACACTTCACTCTTACAGTTTCTATAAATATTTTCACTTTCACACCCTTAAATTCTTTCAGGAAGTTCAGTTGATTTTCATTTATCATATTCCCTTTGGTGCGAAATGGACCAAAGAATTCACCATCTTTTGGCAGAAACGATATGATAAAATCAGTTACCTCGCAGCCATCTTTTTTGCTTACCAACATCGGATTTGCTAGTATGGTCTTCAGTGGTATTTCCACATCATCCACATTCGCCAGCCAAACATTGCCTGTCTGCTTTTTAGGTTTTGTTTGGGCTATAGTTGTGTCTGCACATTTGGCTGTAAGTAGCATTGCCATCGCTGCTATTTTTAATGTCGTTTTTGTGTGGTATGTTTTCATTTTATCTCTTTTTGGTTACTCTTATCCACCTTTTTTTTCTATTTTATCTCAATAGCAGTTGTCAAGATTTTTGGTCTTATTACCTAGTTCAATTCGATTTCTTACTATTTATAGCGTCACACTTCTCAATTTCACCTAAAACATTTCCCCTACATTCCAGTTATTATTTGCTGTTGTCTTTTTGCGCTTGGGTAGGTGTCCCACATATTGTGCAGTC
>JBIKKS010000302.1:0-3627 GCA_044360235.1 Flavipsychrobacter sp.
CCATATTTCTTTCTTCCATTCATATTTAAAAAAGGAAACTTTAGCCGGTATGCAGGCTGCACATATATGCCTCAGGTTAGCAGATATTCCAAAGTGCTTATTCCCCAATATCAAAAGGGCGGGCACTGTAAGTCCCACCAGCGCACCTGCCACATACCATGGCCAAGGCTGCTTCATTAATTCCATCATTTTACTTCGTTGGTTTTGTTGGTATAGTGTTTTTACTTTTACATTTTATATGCTATAGGTAACACTCAGTAGCATATCTCCCTCTTTTATTAACGATTGATTGCCATTCATTTTTCTGCTCAAGTGCATCAATCCTATTTCTGCTTTTAGATTATTAGTTATGTTCCGTCCCATCATAGCCCATATTCGTTCATTATCCAGATAGGTATACGTAGTAGCAACGTGAGTAGCAAACAGTAATTCATAATTCCCTGTTATGCTGTATTTTTTATTTATGTCGTATCTGCTCCCTACTCTGTAACGTGTGCGCCAGTTGTTAGCTGTATGCTCATACATTCGGTATTCGGTACCCACCCTGCCATTTATCCATAGTTTAGGCAATAGCTTTTCTTGAATTTCTATTGCCAGCGTCATTCTATATTCACTGATTGCATTTAGTTTTTCATCGCCTGGTTTCATGATGTACGGATTGGCACTGAAATACGAAAATGGAGAAAAGGAAAAACGAAAACGATTATCAGGTTTATAATAAACCCAGTGTCGGTAAGAGAGCAATAGTTGCTCGCCAAACATGTTTTTACCTCCTGCACCACTCTGCCATCTTGCCTGCACCTCAGCGTCTGTGCTCCACTTGTTACCCAGTGGCAGTTGCACTGTCATTCTGTTCCAACTGCAATAATGATACTGCGCAGATGCTACACCGGCTTTTGCCATACTCGTCAAAAACAACAGTAGTGACATTACTAACACACAACCCTTGCACCCGCTCTTTAAGTGGTTGATATACAAGGGTTTGTGTGTAGTACTGCTCATCTTTATTTTACTGCATTTTCAAAATCCATCCATCCGCCTCCGTTATACACCTCTACGCCGGTTGCACTGAGCATTGCTGCCGCAGCACCGCTACGAGCACCAGATCTGCACACTGCAATAATTGGTTTTCTCATACCTTTCAATTCCTCTGCATGTGTGGCTACTATATCCAGCGGTATATTCACCGATCCTTCATAATGCCCTGTGCTGAATTCTTCAGGCGTTCTTACATCTACTACTGCCGCTCCTTTGCTCAGTAGTTCTTTCAAACTTACTTGTGTACCTACCATAAAATTTTGCTGTTTTTTATCTTGTTTATACTTTCTAACTAATTGATTATAATAATGTTGTAGGACATACATAATCAGTTAGTTCAAATTTAGCCGCATCTTTTATCGCCTTAAATCCACCTTTCACATCTATCAGATTATCAAAACCTCTCGCCTTCAGTATTGATGCAAAAATCATAGATCTATATCCCCCAGCGCAATGCACGTAGTAGGTTTTATCCTTACTTATGCTCGATAAACCATCATTGATACTGTCTAGCGGATAGTTTTCTACTTTGGCTATGTGCTCACTCAGGTATTCGTTTTTCTTACGTACATCCAATATGTTCACAGATTCGTGTTGCATCTTTTCAGCCAGTTCATCAGCAGTTACAGACTGTATACTGTCCATTTCTCTACCTGCATTTTTCCACGTAGCTATTCCTCCATCCAGATATCCTATGCAAAAATCATAACCTACTCTCGACAAACGAGTGATGACTTCCTGCTCAGACCCAGGCTCAGCCACCAGCAATATCTGCTGTTTGATGTCTGGTATCAGTGCTCCTACCCATGGTGCAAAGTTGCCATTGATGCCTATGTTTATCGAATTTGGCACAAAACCAGTTGCAAACACCTGAGGGTCTCTTGTATCCAGTATCAGCGCACCAGATTCGTTAGCTACTGCTTCAAATGCATCTGCCGATAGTGCATGACTACCACGTGCCAACACTGTATCTATGCTTTCATACCCCATTTTGTTCATCATCACATTCAGCGGAAAGTAAGCTGGTGGTGGCATTAGTCCTGTAGTTACCTCTACCACAAACTCATCGCGGGTCATATTAGCCCTCAGTGCATAGTTGGTAGCTTTCTGGTGTCCTAGTGTATCTGTTGTTTCTTTACTCATGTTTTTACCACAAGCACTGCCAGCTCCATGTGCTGGATATACTATAATGTCGTCTGCCAGTGGCATTATTTTATTCCTCAGTGAGTCAAATAAAGTGCCTGCCAGCTCTTCTTGTGTCATGTGAGCAGCTTTCTGAGCCAAGTCAGGGCGTCCCACATCACCTATAAACAAGGTATCTCCCGAAAACAGACTGGTTGTTTTACCGTTCTCGTCTGTCAGCAGATAACAACTGCTCTCCATGGTGTGCCCAGGTGTATGCAAAACTTTGATAGTCACATTACCCAATTTGAATTCCTGACCATCTTCGGCTACCAGTGCATCAAAACCCGGGTTGGCAGTAGGACCATATACTATTGTAGCTCCTGTTTTTGCAGCTAGGTCTATATGACCAGACACAAAGTCGGCATGAAAATGCGTTTCAAATACATATTTCACCTTAGCACCATCTTTTTCAGCTTTTTCTATGTAGGGCAATACCTCACGTAGCGGATCTACAATCGCTACCTCTCCATTACTTTCAATGTAGTAGGCTCCTTGTGCCAGGCAGCCTGTGTAAATTTGTTCGATTCTCATTTTATATAGTTTTTAGTTGTTTACTTATTACTTCCTTATTGTTATACAAAGTTCATCTATCACACCACCCTATTCAGTGACATAAGTCACGCATCGCCACTATTTCAAAAAGATTTCCTTTATCAGGATATAGACAGCCATTATCATCACAAACCACCCAAAACCGGTGTTGAGTTTGCTGCCAGGTACTTTTTTACTCAGCTCAGTACCCACTATTATACCTACCACAGATATGGCTGTTAGCGTCAGCAGAAAAGTCCAGTCTATTAAAGCCCTACCCAGATCTCCGGTAAATCCTATCAACGAATTAAGTGCAATGATAAATAGCGACGTACCCACAGCATTTTTCATAGGCAACCTCAGCAGTAGCACCAGCGCTGGTATAAGCAGAAAACCACCACCAGCCCCTAATAGCCCTGTCACCAGCCCTATGCCTATTCCATACAGTATCAGTGAGGGCAACACATTACCACCATCATTTGTAGTATGTTCTTCTGTTTTTTTACCTCCGCCTATCATCGAAAAAGATGCCATCAACATCAATGATGCAAACAACACCATAGTAAGAAACGACTTAGTTATAACCATACTGCCACTTGTCCAGATAGTATCTGGTATCAGGGGAATAACAAAGCGCCGAGTAAGCAATACTGTAGTAATAGATGCTGCCCCAAACAGCAAAGCAGTTTTGATGTCTACAAATCCTTTAGTGTAATTTTTGTAAGCACCTACCAGGCTGGTAGCACCTACTATAAACAGAGAATAAGAAGTAGCCAATGTGGCATCTACCCCAAATAGATACACCAACACAGGCACTGTAAGTATAGAACCTCCACCACCTATCAAACCTAGTGAAATGCCTATAAGCACCGC
>JBIKKS010000303.1:0-3623 GCA_044360235.1 Flavipsychrobacter sp.
GTTTTCCTGGTGAAACCAAAGATGATGTAGAAGACCTCAAACAGTTTCTAACTGATACCAGACTAGATCGAGTAGGGATATTCACATATTCGCATGAGGAAAACACAACTGCTTACGAACTAGAAGACACCCTGAGCTCAGAAGAAAAGGAAGCCAGAGCACAAGAGATAATGGAAGTGCAGCAGGAAATTTCTTACGAAATCAATCAAGAAAAAATAGGCAATACCTACAAGGTACTCATAGACAAAAAAGAAGCTGGCAGATATCTGGCTCGCACAGAGTTTGATAGTGTGGAAGTAGATAATGAAGTGGTGATACATAGCAAAAAGCCGCTACCAATAGGTGATTTTGTAACTGTAAAAATCACTAAAGCTTTTGACTATGACTTGGAAGGAGAAGTGATTTAGAGTTGTTATGTTAGCTACTTTTTCAATCTAAAACACTTAAGTAGCAATAGCACTAAACAGGAGGTACATTTTTTCTGCACCAATCGGTATTAAATTTTTATTTCCTTACCTTTGCGCCACATTTAAGAAAACGTTCTTTTTAATCCGTTCTAACAATGAATAAAGTAAAAGTTGCCATCAATGGTTTTGGCCGTATCGGTCGTCTTGCTTTCCGTCAGATATACAACATGGAAGGCATAGAAGTAGTAGCAATCAATGATCTTACTAAGCCAAATGTACTGGCCCACCTGCTGAAATATGATACTGCTCAAGGTCGTTTCGGTCAGACAGTTTCACACACAGACACATCAATCGTGGTAAACGGCAAAGAAATAAACATCTATGCCCAAAAAGACCCAGCGCAGATACCTTGGGGCACACACGAAGTAGATGTTGTACTAGAATGTACTGGCTTCTTTACAGACAGAGAAAAAGCTGAAGCTCATATAGCTGCTGGTGCTAAGCGTGTAGTAATATCTGCACCTGCCACTGGCGAAATGAAAACTGTAGTTTTCAACGTAAACCATAGCATTCTAGATGGTAGCGAAACAGTAATCAGTTGTGCATCTTGCACTACCAACTGCCTGGCGCCTATGGCTAAAGTATTGAACGATAGTTATGGTATAGTTACTGGTCTTATGACTACGGTACACGCCTACACTAACGACCAAAACACACTCGATGCACCACACGCTAAAGGCGATCTTCGTCGTGCTCGTGCTGCTGCTGAAAACATAGTACCTAACTCTACAGGTGCAGCTAAAGCTATAGGTTTAGTATTGCCAGAACTTAAAGGCAAACTGGATGGTTCTGCGCAACGCGTACCTACTGTTACAGGTTCACTTACTGAACTGGTAACCGTTCTAGGCAAAAAAACAAGCGTAGAAGAAGTAAACGCAGCTATGAAAGCAGCAGCTAACGAAAGCTTCGGATACAACGAAGACGAAATAGTGAGCAGCGACATCATAGGTACCTCTTTCGGTTCTTTGTTTGATGCCACACAAACTAAAGTTATTACTGTAGGCGATACGCAAATGGTGAAAACCATAAGCTGGTACGATAACGAAATGAGCTATGTTAGCCAACTTGTTCGTACAGTGAAGTACTTCGCTGGATTGATAAAGTAATATTTGTAGAAATGTTTTGTTTGAGGACATTCAAAATGCAATTCAAATAAATAACGTATAAAACAATAGCCTTCAATCTGAAGGCTATTGTTTTATACGTAAATTGAATTTCTTCTGTTTTTTTAATTGAACTTTACACTTAATCTACAAACCACAATAATAACAACCTTCAAATAAAATTTTATGTCTTCTTTTTCCACACACAATTTCACCAATCAGCGTGCATTGATACGCGTAGATTTTAATGTGCCTATTAAAAATGGCGTTATCACTGACGATACTCGTATGCGTGCAGCGTTACCTACCATCAGCAAAGTGCTGGCAGATGGTGGTAGCGTAGTATTAATGAGCCACTGGGGTCGTCCGCTAAAGGATATAGAGAAAAAACCACACCTTACGCTTGCCGACTTTACACTTGCCCCAGTTGCAGATCACTTATCTACCCTACTAGGTATACCTGTACAGTTTGCTACTGATTGCATAAGTGATGCTGCTGCCAGCATGGCTTCCAACCTGAAAGCCGGAGAAGTACTGCTTTTAGAGAATCTGCGCTACTACAAACAAGAAGAAAAAGGCGACAAAGACTTTGCTGAAAAACTAGCCAAACTAGGTGATGTGTATATAAATGATGCTTTCGGGACAGCACATAGGGCACATGCATCTACTGCGGTTATAGCAGAGTTTTACCCAGGAGATAAGAAAATGTTTGGGCTGCTGATGGAAGGCGAAGTAAAAGCTGCTGAAGAAGTAATGCACAACAACAGAACGCCTTTTACTGCAATTATAGGTGGCGCTAAAGTATCTGACAAAATATTGATCATAGAAAACCTGTTGGATAAAGCTACCGATATCATAATAGGTGGTGGTATGGCGTATACCTTCTTTAAGGCTCAGGGCGGACACATAGGCAATTCGCTATGCGAAGATGATAGATTGGACATGGCAATAGAACTGCTGAAAAAAGCAGCCGATAAAGGAGTGTGCATTCACCTGCCCGGCGATAGTATACTGGCAGATAAATTTGCAGCAGATGCGGCTACTTCATCATCACTAAGCAATGAAATCCCTACTGGCTGGATGGGACTAGACATTGGCCAAATGGCTATAGCTCAGTTTTCTAAGATAGTAAGCGAATCAAAAACCATACTATGGAATGGTCCCATGGGCGTGTTTGAAATGGATAAATTTCAGCATGGTACAAAGGCTATAGCTATGGCAGTTGTAGCAGCTACAGCCAATGGTGCATTCTCGTTGGTGGGCGGTGGTGATAGCGTTGCCGCTGTCAACAAATTCAATCTGGCAGATAAAGTAAGTTATGTATCTACTGGTGGAGGTGCAATGCTCGAGTTTTTTGAAGGTAAAACACTCCCTGGTATAGCAGCTATAAAAGGCCAATAATCGCTCTATATATCCATATAAATATGGGGCTATCCTTCACGGATAGCCCCATTATATTTTATATTACTAGCATAAAAATGCGCAAGATTTACAACATTATATTGTACAGGCAACACTCATGGTATGCTAATGTAATAAAATAATATATATTAATTCTTAATTGACTGATTATCAATCTGTTAAAAACAAAAAACTTAATAAACAGTTTAGTTGTGTACTATAAAAACTGGCACATCGGCAGTTTTAAGTACCAGCTCTGTAGTGCCGGGCTTAAAGAAGCGAGATACTGCACTCCTACCGAACGAACCTGCTACCAAAAGCTTATTGTTGTCATCGTTTTCCATAAAGTAATTAAACAGAACGTCTCTGGCATTACCTACTAAGGTTATTTGACGGTAACCCGGACAGTGTAAATCCATCCATTCTGTAAACGAAGGATGGTGGGCAGCAATAGAAGTATCTTTTCCACCCTCTTCAGAAATATTGATTACGATAACCTTAGCTGTACACAATGATGGCAACATATATGCAAACTGCCTGATGGCAAATGATGCAGACTTACTACCATCAAAAGCTATAATAACCTCATCTATATTCTGAAACCGCTCTGGCGACAATAACACAGGACACTCAGCAGCAGCCAGCAGATTGT
>JBIKKS010000012.1:0-12794 GCA_044360235.1 Flavipsychrobacter sp.
CACTTCTACACGGTGGTCAAGGTTGCGTATCATCCAGTCGGCAGATGAAATGTATACCTGACGGTCATCGGGAGTGCCGAAAATGAATACCCTTGCATGCTCCAGATAGTCATCTATTATGCTTCTGGCCCTTAGTGAGCCTTTGGCAACTTTTAGTTCGGTATGTGCACAGCATATCCCTCTTACGACCATTTGTATCTCAACTCCGGCTTTGGCGGCGGCATATAGTTTGTCTATAAGCACCTGATCTACCAGGCTATTTAGTTTTATGACTGCTGTTGCTGGTTGTTTTTTTCTGGCTATTCTTATTTGTTTGTCTAGGTTTGCCAGCATTACCTTTCTCATTGTTATTGGCGATACGGGCAGTGTTTTACAGGCACGTATAGATGCTGCTTTTTTTATGGGGTTTTCTACATAGTCGAATACCCGGTTTATATCTGCAATTATAGCTCTATCTGTAGTGAGTAATGTGTGGTCGCCGTAGTAAGTAGCGGTGTTTTCGTTAAGGTTACCGGTGCTTATGAACCCATACTGACGAGTACGGTTAAACTCTCGTTTTTTTATAACACAAATTTTGGCGTGTACTTTCATGTTAGGAATACCCAGCACTACGTTTACACCTTCTTCTTCAAGTTGCGACTTCCAGCGCATGTTAGCTTCCTCGTCGAACCTAGCCCGTAATTCTAACACAACCGTTACTTCTTTGCCATTGCGCACAGCATTGATGAGTGCATTTACAATTTTAGAGTTTTTTGCAACTCTGTACAGGGCTATTCTAATGCTTTGCACAAACGGGTCTATCGCTGCCTCGCGGAGCAGGTCTATCACGGAGTCGAAGGAGTGGTAGGGCAAATGCAGCATTACGTCGCGTTTTTCTATGATCTCCATGATGCGACATGGTTGTTGCAGTAACGGATGTACAAACGCCTTCGGCCTATCGCGAAGATTATTGAATATAGAAGATGGGAAATCTATAAAGTCTTTAAAATTGTGAATTCTTCCGCCGGGTATAAGGTTGTCTTTTTTAGAAAGCCCAAGCCTTTTTACCAGATAGTTGAGCAGCACGGGGTCTATTTGCCTGTCGTACACAAACCTTGTGGCTCTTCCTTTTTTTCTGTTTTTCAGTCCTTTTTCCAGCTCGGCTATAATGTTTGTGTTTACATCATTGTCTGTTTCAAGTTCTGCATCTCTGGTTACCTTTATGATGTAGCCCAAGAACCTATCGAACCCAAAAGGAGCAAACAGCATGGGTAGGTTGAACCTTATAATATCTTCCAGAAGAATAATGTCCGTACCCCCTTTGTCGGAGGGTATTATTACAAACCTTGGCAATACTTTGGTAGGTATTTCTATAAGTGCATATCGCTGAGCCATAGACTCGTGAGTCTTCCCCAGTAAGCATGCCAGATATATTGACTTATCGCGCAGCAGTGGCATTTGCGGTATCGTCTCTATCATCAGTGGTATTATCTGTGTACGTACTTTTTCTTCAAAGTATCGTGTCACAAAATCTTTCTGTTTTTTGGTAAGCTGTTTTTCGTTTTTTATAAAAATGTTTTCCTGTTCCAGCTCACTTATAATATCGGAATAAGTGTTATCAAACTCCTGCTGCTGGGTAAGTACTGTTTGTTGTATTTTTTTCAGTATCCTGTCGGGGTTTGTTTCCAAATGCATTTTTGCCTCTTTGCCTAGCAGCAACATCTTGTTAAGCGCGGCTACCCGCACCCTAAAAAATTCATCAAGATTGTTGGAGAATATACCCAGAAAGCGAAGCCTATCGTGCAAGTGGTTGCTCCTGTCGTTAGCCTCCTGTAGCACTCTGGCATTAAACGCCAGCCAACTAATGTCTCTTACTATGGTGGTTTTGTTTAGTCTGTGCATGGTTCTCTGTTGCCTTGAATGGCAGGAATTAATTTGGTAAAAATAATGTCACCTATCGGCACAATATAGACAACTACACAACATAACAGAACGTTTACAAAAATTTAATATTAAACATGGTTGGCTGTTCTCAAAATCATGTCGCGTAGTTTGTTATACCTTATTCCCATCCGCCCCCTAAAGCTCTATAAAGGTTAACTGTACTAAAAAGTAGTTCTTTTTTAGTTTTTACAGCCTTAAGTTCTGCCGCTATCGCATTGCCTTGTGCTGTTACTACTTCGAGATAGTTGGCATATCCTGCCAAGTATAGTTCGTTAGCTATTTTGGTTGCATCTTCGAGTGCTTGGGCCTCTTGCTCATTGAGTGCAAATTTAGCTTCCAGATTTTCAATGCTGCTCATTGATGTTTGTACTTCATAAACAGCATTCATTGTGGTTTTGCTGTAGGCGTAATAGGCCGCCTTATTTTCAGCGATAGCCATTACGTGACCAGCGTTAATGGAACGTCTGTTGAGTAATGGGCCGGTAAGGGTTCCTACTAGACCCAAAGCAGTAGAAACCGGATCAAACATCAGCTCGGGGTGATAGGTATTGTAACCTGCATGTGCAGTGATGCTGAACGAAGGTAAATAGGCAGCTCTTGCAGCAGCCACATCGGCTTTAGTGGCGCTAAGTTCTAGCTCTGCTTGCATGATGTCTGGTCTATGTTGAAGCAGCGCTGTGGGTATGCCTGTTTTAACAACAACAGGTAGGGGTGCGTCAAATATTGATTTGCCTCTGGGAATACTTGTTTGGTATCTGCCAGCCAAAAAATTCAGTTCATTTTCAAGTTTGATCATTTCTTGCTTTACCTCAAACTTTAAACTTTTGGTATTAGTAAGTAGTGCCTCAAATTGTTTGGTAGCTAGTTCTGTAGCCCTGCCTGCTTCTTTTTGTATGTTTATAATGTCTAGAGCAGTTTCTTGTAGTTTTATGTTTCTGTCTATAATGTTCATTTCGTCTTCCAGTGATACAAGTTCGTAATATCTGTAAGCAATTTCGGATAGCATAGAAGTTACTACCAAATTTTTACCCATTTCAGTGGCCAAATAGCGCATTTGAGCTGCACGTTTTTTGTTGCGTAGTTTGCCCCATATGTCTACTTCCCACTGGCTGCTTACACCTATCATATAGCTGGGTACTAGCGGACCGGGCACCTCTGGTGTGGTTGCGTTGCCGGCACCGTCCATAGTGTATCTACCATATTTGATGTTAGACCCAAAAGTGTTGATACCCACAGATGGAAGTAATGGGCTTTTGCTCATCAGCACATTGCTGCTAGCGATGGCCACTCGTTGCTGAGCCAGTAGTACATCAAAATTGTTGCGCATGGCCTCGTCAATCAGGCTAGCTAAGTTGGGGTCTTTGAAAAAATCTTTGCGGAGCACAGGAACAGTAGTGTCTGTGCTACCCATATAGGTATCTGGTAGTTTGTTATCTGCACTAGTATATACTTTTTGCGGGGCTTTGCATCCTGCCCACATAAGTAGTAGTGGTAGACAACTTGTTACTATTCTTTTTATGCTATTCTGCATGATGATCTTTGTTTGTTGTGACAATATTATCTGTTGATGTCTTGTTTCTTCTACTCATTTTTTCGTCGAGAGAGGCAAAAATGAAGTAAAGGCCAGGTATAATAATGACCCCAAATACAGTACCCGTAAGCATGCCGCCTGCGGCGGCTGTGCCTATAGTTCGGTTGCCAGCTGCACCTGCACCACTAGCTATGCACAATGGTATAAGCCCAGCTATAAATGCGAAAGAGGTCATGAGTATGGGCCTAAGCCTGAGTATTGCACTTTCTACGGCTGCCTCAAACACCGTACGCCCCTTGCTGCGCAAGAGCTGGGCACACTCTACTATGAGTATCGCATTTTTGCCTAGCAAACCGATGAGCATAACCTGTGCCACCTGTGCATAAATATTGTTTTCGAGTCCGGTGACTAAAAGCAGTAAATATGTGCCAAAAATGCCTGTAGGCAGCGAGAGTATAACCGACAAGGGGAGCAGAAAACTTTCGTATTGAGCAGCCAGCAGTAGGTAGACAAACAATAAACAAATGATAAAGATGAAAATGACCTGATTGCCCGAAGCCACCTGCTCTCTAGTCATGCCAGACCACTCTATATCAAACCCTCTAGGTAGTATACTAGCTGCTTTAGCTTCTATTTTGTTTATTACATCACCACTGCTATACCCGTCTGCAGCGTCACCGTTTATCATAGCAGATACGTACATGTTATAGCGGGTGAGTTGTTCGGGGCCATATACCCGTTCCATTTTTATGAATGATGAATAGGGAACCATTTCACCTTCATTGTTTTTTACGTAAAGGTCTAGAATGTCTTCTGGTTTTCTTCTGTATTGCGGCGATGCTTGGAGCATCACTTTATACATCTGCCCAAAGCGAATGAAGTTGGTAGCATAGTAGCTACCGAGTAGTGTTTTCAGCGTCATCATGGCATTGCTGATATTCACACCTTTCTTAGCTGCCATTTCCTGATCTATACTTATCATGTATTGCGGGAAGTATGGATTGAATCCAGTAACAGCATTTACTATTCCATCTGTTTTGTTTAGCTCTTCTATAAACTTATTGGTTACCTCGGCAGTGTTGGCAATGTCGTCATCGCCGTTTTTGTTGAGGAGCCGTAGCTCAAAGCCACTAGCGTTACCAAAGCCTGGCACAGTAGGCGGCGCAAAGTATTGTATACTGGCATCTGTCAGTATTTTAGATTTTTCATTGAGCTCTGCTATTATTTCATCTGCGTGTCTTCGTTTGTCCCATGGTTTCAGGTTTATCATTGCCATTCCATAGGATGCACCAGCTACCTCTGTCATAAGGCTGTAGCCCGATAATGTAGAGACAGATTCTACACCATCTATCGATGCAGCAGTTTTTTGTATACCACTCAGTATTTTTTCTGTTCGTTCCAGTGTGGCACCGGCAGGTGTAGTAACATTGGCATATATCATTCCTTGGTCTTCGGTAGGAATAAAGCCTGTGGGCAGAATATTATTTATGCCCCATGTAGCCCCTACAAAAACCAATAGTAATACTACTGTAACCAGCCTACGACCCGCTATTTTCACCAGCAGGTATTTATACTTTCCGGTTATCTTGTCATAACCAATATTGAATTTTTTGAAGAACCTAGCCAAAGGTCCGTTGCCCTCTGCGCCATGAGTAGGTTTCAGTATCAGTGCGCACAGTGCCGGGGTAAGCGTAACGGCATTGATACCAGATATGACAATAGCGATAGCAAGGGTGATAGAAAACTGCTTGTAAAATATACCCACAGGACCATCCATAAATGTTACCGGCAAAAACACTGCCGACATAACCAGAGTAATGGCTATGATAGCGCCACTTATCTCCTTCATAGATTGGATAGTAGCCTCAAATGCGGGCAAGTGGTGCCGTGTCATTTTTTCGTGTACCGCCTCTACTACCACTATTGCATTATCTACCACTATGCCTATAGAAAGTACGAGTGCAAATAAAGTCAGTAGGTTTAAAGAAAAGCCTAGTACCTGCATAAAAAAAAGCGTACCTATTAGCGCTACTGGCACTACCAATGCGGGAATAATGGTAGAACGCCAGTCTTGAAGAAAAAGAAATACGATGACAAACACCAGCAAAAAAGCTTCTACCAGTGTTCTGAGTACTTCATGTATAGATGCATCTAAAAATCGGGACACGTCATAACTGATGTTAAAGGTCATTCCGTCAGGAAAAGAACTTTGTTTCAGCTCTTCCATTCTGGTTTTTACATTGTTTATCACTTCTCTTGCATTAGAACCCGGGCGCTGTTTCAGCATTATAGATGCTGATGGTCTACCATCTGTGCGTGATGTCATAGAGTAGTCTTCCGATCCAAATTCTACTTCAGCTATATCTTTCAGTCGGAGAAAAGACCCGCTTTTATCCGCTCTAATTATTATTTTTTCATATTGGTCTGCCATTGAAAATTTGCCTGTATACTTCAGTACATATTGCAGCGACTGTGGTCGGCGCCCAGAGCTTTCGCCAGTTTTGCCAGGTGCTGCTTCTACATTTTGCTTCCTTAGTGCCTCTATTACTTCATCTGTAGATACATTATAGGCATGCATTCTGTCGGGCTTTAGCCATACACGCATAGAGTAATCTTGCACGCCCATAATATCTGCAAACCCCACACCATCTATACGCTTTAGCTCTTTGAGTATGTTGATGTCGGCAAAGTTGTATATGAACTTTTCGTCGAGCATAGTATCTGCACTTACTATGTTCAGATACATGAGCATGCTGTTCACTTCTTTTTCGGTAGTAACACCTGCTTTTATCACCTCTTCAGGCAGCTCATCTAGTATAGTGGTTATTCGGTTTTGTACGTTAACTGCTGCCACATCAGGGTCAGTACCCACCTTGAAATTTACTTGTATAATAGTGGTACCATTGTTGCTGGTGACGGTAGACATGTAAGTCATACCAGGTACACCATTTATCGCTTTTTCTAGCGGAATGGCTACTGCATTGGCACATACTTCTGCGTTGGCACCTGTATAGTTGGCTGTAACAGTAACACAAGGCGGCACTATATCCGGAAATTGTGTTATGGGTAGCCGAGTAAATGAGATAATGCCAAGCAGCATTATAATAAGCGATATGACCAGCGAAAGAACTGGTCTTTTAATAAAAATATTGAACATCAGGATTTTTGTTAAGTATGTATAATATCCCGCAGATGGAGGCTATTGCAAATAGCTATATCTGCCGGCATTGCAGTACAATTCTACTTTTTAGAGCGCAGTCAGTTGTTTTCTGTTATCTACAGATATGTTTTTGGGAGTAATTTTTGTGCCACTTTTCATATTCTGTATACCCTCGTATACTATCATGTCGCCTTCCACCAGACCAGACTCTACTATGTAATACTGGTGGGTGCGACCTCCTGGTTTAAATTGGCGCATGTTTACAATGTTGTCTTTGCCAACTACAAATACATAGTTTTTGTCTTGTATCTCAAACACTGCCTTTTGTGGTACCAGCAATGCCCCACCTACAAGAGTGGTTAGTTTCACCTTTCCGGTAGCATTGTGTTTTAGTAGCTGATTAGGGTTGGGAAACTTAGCTCTGAAGGCAATGGAACCCGTAGATTCATGAAACTCGCTCACCACTGTTTCTATTATTCCCACACTTCCATAGTCTTTCCCGTCGCTTAGTACCAGATGTACTATCCTGTTTTCCACGGCAGTGTCGGCATTTCTGGCACGCTTGTAAGTCAGGTATTCGTTTTCTGAAATGTTGAAGTATACATACATCGCACTGATGTCTGATACAGAGGTCATGAGCGTACCTTCCTCTATTAGGCTGCCTATTTTCATAGGTATCCTGTCTATAATACCATCATAAGGTGCCCTTATTGTAGTATAGGATAGTTTGTGTAGTGCGTTTTCAAGATTGGAGTTTGCCTCATCTACCTTTGATTTTGCGGCATTGAGGCGTGAGTGTGCCAGATCTTGTTCTGTTTTTGAGATTATATTTTTTTGCACCAGTGTTTGCACACGTTTGTACTCTACTTCGGCACTCTTCACTTCGGCCTGAGCTATGCTCAGTTGTGCTCTGTTTTTTGCGACCTCGTTTCTGTGTTCATTTTCAGATAGTTTGAACAAAGCCTGTCCCTTTTTTACTGCTTTTCCTTCATCTACATATATAGCCTCCAAAAATCCAGACACTTTACTGCGGATCTCTACATTTCTTATTGCCTGTATATCTGACACATAGAGGTGATCGAGTTTTATGTCTTTTTTTTCCACACTTACCGTAGGTATTTCTTGAGCAAGTTGGGGCCTTTTCTTGTTGGTATTATTACACGCACTAACAGTCATCAGGATAGCCGATGAAAGGATAACAAAATATTGTCGCATTGATTGTAGTTAGAATGAATTGAAATAAAACGCATCACAGCCAAACAAAATGCGCGACTGTGTAAATAGTTAAATTGCAATAAAATTCTAAAACAAAGCACACCTGAATAGGTATACGTAGTAGAGGGGACGAATAAATGCTAGAGCACAACTATTGTAGGTGTGTGTTACCCAAGAATAGTTGCAAAAGGTAGATCGCTCCCAAGTTTGGATACTTTTCTTAATAAAGAAAGCAACAATTCCACGCTTTCGCTGAACTATATGATTTCTTTTATGCTCTGATTTGTGTTGTTGGTCTAATTTTTCCTTGGGTAATTCTAAATCAATTTCGCTTATGTTGAGCTGTGCATGAGATGCGTGCAATGCTACATAAGTATGTCGTGTGTTGGTATCGAAATTAGTTTGAGAAAAGAAAAATAATCCAAACAATACCAGCAGGTAATACAAAGGCTTTAGCCATAGTGCTATTTTGCTTTGGTTTGTTTGCATTAGTTTAGTTGACTTTTTTCTGATGACGAAAGTATAACAGAATAAACTAAAGAAATGCTAAAAGATAAGAATGCATCTATCTGCGATAGTAATACTATTGCGCTATTGCCTTGCTTATTGCTTGAATCCATAATCCAAACAGTTCTGTTTCTATGGCACATACATCTGATGCAATGCGTTCCCAGTCGGGATGAAAATCGATGAGCATTTTTTGCATTTCCTCGAGATGTCCCTCTTCTTCTGCAATAATAGATTTTACATTTACTTTCGATTGATATCTGGTTAATGCCTCCTGGTATACACCATATAACATATCTGCCCTAACCTCTATAGAGTAAGTAACCAGCAAGTAAGCCCCGTGCATGAGCGCACGACCGTTGAGGTTCATATGTTCTTTGAGGTATCGGCATGCAGCAACATCTAGGCGGTTAAGGTAATGATGCGTTTCGGTAGGGGCAAGCAGGTATGGATGCGTATAGTCAGGACAAGCATCAGCAAGAAGCTTTCCTATTTGTTTTTTCAGGTAGTATGCATGCCTTGCTTCTTCGGCGGCATGCTTTAATACTATTATACCCGTATGAATCGGGTCTTCGTATTTGGATATTTTTCTAGCGCCTGTATTCTCCATCATTGACAGGCAATTGAGCCAATGAGTATGCAGGTTATCATTTGCTACTATTTTGTCTACCACTACAGCCAGTTCTCTTGCTTGATTCATAGTGGGCGAAATTACGAGATTTCACAGTAAATGGCGTTTGGTTCATTATTCAAAGATTTATACCTTTAGCGCTCAACGTATTACAGAAAGGATGTTAACCAAACTGGCAAATAAATTCCGACGTATTACCAGCAACCAGATATATTTGGCAGAAATAGACGGACTTCGTTTCTTAGCAATTACTGCAGTTACTTTATTCCATATATACGGTTTCTTTCTGAAAAAAACACAAGTAAAATTTTTAGATAGTCCAAAAGATTATTCCATTCTTGATCGCTTTTTATTGAATGCTGATAGAGGTGTACCTCTTTTTTTTGTAATAAGTGGGTTCATTCTTTGTTTGCCATTTGCTAATCATGTGATAAAGAATGGAAAAAAAATTGAGCTAAAGCAGTATTATCTAAGAAGAGTAACACGTCTAGAGCCACCGTACTTTATTGTTATGATTGGTCTTTTTTTCACAAATCTTATACTTCGCACCAATACAGTTGACACACTACTCCCTAGTCTTTTAGCTTCTCTAATCTATTCACACAACCTTATTTTCCAACACGTACCACTGCTTACAGTTGTTGCATGGTCGTTAGAGGTAGAAATTCAGTTTTATGTTTTAGCTCCCTTCCTATTCAAAATATTATTCTTGCCTGCCACATATGTTCGATTGATTTTAATTAGTCTTATTGTTTTATTCGTAACATTACAGCACTTATACCCACCTTCGTTCCCTAGCTTATATGGCTCCGTTCAGTTTTTTCTTATTGGCATACTTATATCAGATTTTTATGTGCGAGGATTTGCCATTGCTGCTCTCCAAAACAAATGGATGATTCCAATTACATTTATCTTGTTTTTGTTGATTTTTCTTATGCCATTGCTAGAAGAAACTAATTACTGGGGTAGGTTAGCGCAGTCATTACTTTTTCCATTTATAATAGGGTTTTTTTGTTATAGCATATTCATTAACAACAAACTGAAAAAAATATTCAGTTATAAGTTTATACCCGTTATAGGTGGCATGTGCTACACTATATACTTGGTGCATTACACAGTAATTTCTATGGTTGGTAGATTTTCTATCAATATATCCTTTACAGATTACTTCTTGCCCAATTTTTTATTACAAGTAGTGTTGTTAGTTATTCCAGTTCTGTTGTTGTCTGGAATATTTTATTTATATGTAGAGCGGCCTTTTATGTCTAAAAAATGGGTAGACAAACTGATGGGAAGAAAGCCTAAGGAAGAAAAAGCAATAACAACGACAACAGTATAAAACTACATTTTTACTGCATTGCTAGCTTTGCTCTCATTCCACATTCTGTCTAGTGCTGTTACCACATATACCATTCCTTTTTTGGGTGCAGGGTCTTTGTAGCTGTTGTCATGTAATATCGATATGATACGGTCATTACGCTCCAGATCTATAGGTTCATTTGAAGCAAACCTGTAGATAACATACCTCTCTGGGGCACCATCCGTGTTTTTACTTTGCCACTGTAGCTTGCCTTCTGCCATAGAAAGGACAGGTGCTTCGGGAGCTATGCTATCTATCCATGTCATAGGGGGTATGAGTGCAGGGTATTTAGCGAAATTCTTTTGCAGGCTGTCTTTTAAAGGTGCTTTTATTTTGTCGAAACATGAGGAGCTATAAAAGGAATAGCCAGAGTTAGGGCAACGCTGGCGAATATCTCTTAGTTGCCACATGAGTTCATTAGGCGAGGCATAAGGGCCGCTTTTGGCTGTTGTCATTCTATACAAACCCAATCCGTAATATACATGCCGCTGGTAGCAATGCTCATACCACCAAGGCTGCAATACTGAAAATGGAGCAGCCTTGTGTGTGTGTTCCCAATATAGCTGTGGCATCATGTAGTCTACCCATCCTTTTTGCAGCCACATAAGCACATCGGCATAGAGATCATCGTAAGTGGTTTGTCCGCCTTTAGTATCGGAGCCTTCTGGGTCTTTACTTTTGTTTCGCCATACACCAAAAGGGCTAATGCCGAGTTTCATGTAGGGTTTTACGTGCTTAATACTGGTGTTTAGCAAGGTCACAAAACGGCTTACGTTGTCTCTGCGCCAGTCGTCTTTTCCGGTACCCTGTCCGTATTTGGTAAAACTCTTTCCGTCACCAAAATCTTGACCTGGCAATCTGTAAGGATAGAAGTAATCATCTAGATGTACCGCATCGACATCATAACGTTTCACTACATCTGTTATTATATCTATTACATAGTCGCGGGCTTCTGGTATGCCTGGGTCTAAGTACGATTTTCCACCATAACTTATTATCCAGTCAGGGTGGGTACGTGTAACATGGCTTGGGGGATTAAGGTTTTTTTTGCTATCCATCAGTGCTCTGAAAGGATTGAACCAAGCATGAAATTCCATATTGCGTTTGTGCGCCTCTTCTACCATAAATACTAGTGGGTCGTAGTATGGAAATGGCGGTTCCCCTTGCCTGCCGGTAAGGTAGTGACTCCATGGTTCTTTTTTGGATGCATAAAAGGCATCACACACCGGTCTTACTTGCACTATTACGGCATTACAACCCAAAGATTGCAACTGGTCTAACTGGCGAATAAACTGCTGTTGCTGTTCTACTGCAGCTAGCCCCGGTTTTGAAGGCCAATCAATGTTAGCAACAGTAGCTATCCATGCTCCTCTGAACTCTCGTTTAGGCGACTGACCGCTGACGGTACCAGAAATAAGTATTAAACTCAGCAACAATAAAGTAATACGACACATAAACACCTTTTTAGGGACACAATATTCCAAAGTGTGAAAGTAACATTTTCATTACATCTTACACTCTGTTTGTTAACGAAGGTCTATGTATAGCTTACACATATTCAGTATTTCATCTACTACATAAACCCACTTCTCCGTTTAACTCTGCAGTACTTTATTATTTAATCTGAAACTAATAACCCATTAAAATAAAAAGCGCAGAAATTGCCCTTCAAATGATTATTTTTGCAGCGTTTTTATAAAATAACTTAAAACCATATTATGGCGATAGTTGATGTTGTAATGCCCAAAATGGGAGAAAGCATAATGGAAGCTACCGTGCTCAAATGGCACAAACAGGTAGGCGATACCGTTAAGATGGACGAAACCCTTCTGGACATAGCCACAGATAAGGTAGATAGCGAAGTGCCCTCTACTGGCGCGGGTGTAATCACTGAATTACTATATAAAGAGAATGATGTAGTGCCAGTAGGTGCTGTAATAGCCCGCATCAATGCAGGTGGTGCAGTGGCTGCTGCACCAGCCGCCCCTGTTGCGGCAGCACCAGTACAGACTGCCTCGTACACGCCTCCAGTAGCAGTAGCTGCACCTGTTCATACGGCTTCGTCTGGTGCCAGATTCTACTCGCCTCTTGTACTGAATATTGCCGGCACAGAAGGTATCAGTATGACTGAACTGGAAAACATACCAGGTACAGGAAATGAAGGACGTGTGACCAAAAAAGATATACTAGCTTATGTGGCCAATCGTGCCGCTGCACCTCCTGTTGTAGCTGCAGCCCCACAACCAGCACCTGTAACTGCCGCTCCTGCAGTGGCCGCTCCCAAACCTGCTGCTGCGCCTATGGTTATATCTGGCAACGTAGAAATAATAGAAATGGATAGAATGAGGAAACTCATTGCTGACCACATGGTGCGCAGTAAGTCTACATCGCCACACGTTACCAGCTTTACAGAGGCCGATGTGACCAACATTGTGAAGTGGAGAGACAAAAACAAAGGACAGTTTGA
>JBIKKS010000304.1:0-3551 GCA_044360235.1 Flavipsychrobacter sp.
GTATCATTACCTCCTCCAGATTGCGCATATATTTCCCCAAGTCTGTCACAAAGTGTTCCAGATCTAGTATAGGGTAGCCCACTATTTGTCCGGGTCCATGATAGGTAATATCACCTCCTCTGTTGGTTTTGAAAAAAGATACGTTCAGTTCCTTTAGTCGAGTATCATTTACTAGCAGGTTCTCTATATGCCCGCTTTTGCCCAGAGTATACACGTGCGGATGGCTGCAAAAAAGTAGATGGTGTTTAGTATTGAGGTTGTAAGGCACAACAGTACTTTGTGTACTGTACCATTCCGATTTGATATTTAGGTTTTCTTTCAGCAATTTCTCCTGATAATCCCATGCTATATCATAGGCTATCTCACCCAAATCCTCGAAAAATATTGTCTTCATAAAGAATTTGCAATTTACGAAATAATTTCTATCAAATGTTAATTCTGTATTATTTTTAATATCTCAATCGCGCCATTTTAAGTTACAATATCCTATATGTATAATTTTTCTGATTTTATAAAATTAATTTGCTCAACGGTTTAATTGGTTGATAATTGTTGTTTTGCCCAGAAATAAAATTGTTAAAATTGCAACCAAATACTTATTTTTATCACAGTATTGTAGCGTTAAGTTAATATTCAGTTCACATTTTTCTTAAAATGCGCGCTGGTATTGGCTTTTGGCCAATTTTATTGTTGTGATAATTAGATTACGAAATGTTGAAAAATAATAAATACAGTGTTATGAAAAGAGCATTACTTGTACTTTTTGTGGTTTGTTTGGGATTTGTGGGGTACGGACAAACAGCTGCCAGTTATCTTGTTTCTCGTGCTACCGGAACTTATACCAGTATACAAGGATTAGGTGGTACTACTGCTACAACTGCTATTACAGCAGACGATGCAACACTTACTTCAATTTCTATCGGATTCACATTCAGGTATTGTGGTACTAACTATACTACGTTATCTATGTGTTCTAATGGCTGGGCGTCACTAAATAATAGCGCTGCCGCTAATTGGTTCAACTCAGGGATGGGTGTGGTAGATGGAGGTGTTGGTTTTTTAAGCTGCTTCTGGGACGACCTTAATGGCTCAGGCAGTGTATATTACCAAACTTCTGGTACTGCACCCAATAGGGTATTTACGATGCAGTGGGGTATTCCTGCTGCTGGTTGGGCTACTTGGACAGGATCCGGCAATGCAACTTTTCAAATAAAATTATTTGAAGGTACCAATCAAATACAATATTGTTATGGTACATCAACATATACTTTTGCTTCAGCCACAATTGGTATTGCCAACTCAGGAACAGATTTTCTTAACTTACCTAACGAAACTTTCACCACTGCATCAACAACATTTTCTTCTGCTTGCGCTACTACTCCAGCAGCCAATACTATAATAACTTGGACTCCTCCACCCACACTTACACCTTCTCCTACCTCTCTCGCGTTTGGTGGTGTTACTACTGGTTCTAGCTCATCTGCACAAACAATTTCAATTACTGGTATAAATTTAAATCCTGCATCTAGCAACATTACAGTTACTGCACCTACAGATTTTCAGGTGTCTCCCGATGGTACCACTTGGTCTAGCAGTTACACAATAGCTTACACATCAGGTACAATATCAGCTACCAATGTTTTTGTACGTTTCAGTCCTACTGCAGCTACTGCATATAGTGGAAACGTAACTTTTAGTGGTGGTGGTCTTTTAACTTCAGTTTTGGTACCAGTAACCGGTACTGGTGCGGCAGCATGTACTGGCGCACCTGCTGCTGGTACGGCAAATGCTGCTCCTACATCTGGTGGCAGTACTACGCCATTTACTTTGGGTCTTACGGGTGCTACAGTTTCAGGTGGGCTAACCTATCAGTGGCAGTCATCTGCTGATGGTACCACCGGTTGGGCCAATATTTCAGGTGCTACTAACCTTACCTTTGCATTTACTGGCGTTACTGCTACCACTTTTTACAGATGTATTGTCACGTGCACACCTAGTTCTACTTCATCTACCTCTAGTGTAACTAGCATATCTTTCTTTGCACCATCTTCATGCACACCCACATTTGGTAATCCATGTGATATTTTTCCTATGAATATGAGTATCTCATCATTAATAGGAGTGGGTGGTACATCTATTATAGATTCTAGTACGTTTGTTTTTGGTGCTACTTCATGCCCTACCTGTTGTCCATCTAACTATATAGACAACACTTCTACTATGACTGTCAATTTGATGCCAGGAAATACGTATAGTGCACGTCTGAATGCTTCTGCACCATATTTTAATACAATGACTACCCAGATCTGGATAGATTATAACGACGATGGTTCGTTTTCTGCTTCAGAGTCTGTAGGTGGTATAGCATACAATTTACCTTCTTACGTTCCTACAACTAACATTACAATTCCTGCTACCGCTCCTGTTGGCATACATAGAATGAGGATAGTGGGATACTATAATAGTGGTACAGCTCCTGGGTTCCCCAATGTTTTGCCATGCCCAACAACTGCTACTCAGTATGGAAATGCAAGGGATTACAAAGTTAATCTTGTTCCACTTCCAGCTTGTAGCGGCACACCTACTGCTGGTACTGCTACTGCCTCACCATTTGTAGGTGGCGCTGCTACAGTCTTTACTATTGGTCTCAGTGGATCTACAGCAGCAAGTGCGCTCACCTATCAGTGGCAATCGTCTGCCGATGGCTCCACTGGTTGGGCTAATATCTCAGGTAGTACCAATCCTACACACACCTTCACTGGTATCACAGGTACTGTCTTTTATAGGTGTATCGTTACTTGTACTATTTCATCACAGACATCTACATCTTCTGTAACCAGCGTATCGTTTTTGGCACCATCTTCATGTACACCTGCTTTTGCTAATACTTGTAGTAGTTACCCTATGAACATGAGTATTGCTCAGCTCAATGGGCAAGCAGGTACTTCTATTGTTGATTCCAGTACTTATGTCTTCGCTGCAACAACCTGTGTTTCATGTTGTCCTTCCAACTACATGGACCAAACAGCAATCATGGCTCCAGTTTCGCTGTTTCAGGGGGGTAGTTACATTGCAAGGCTTAATTCATCATTTCCATATTTTAGTTTTTTCACTACACAAATATGGATAGATTACAACGATGATGGTACTTTTACTTCTACTGAGAGTATTGGTGGTATTCCTTACAACTTACCATCATTTACTCCAGTTACTACACTCACCTTACCTGTAGATGCAACTTTAGGATTGCATAGAATGAGGATAGTGGGTTACTATAACAGTTGTACAGCACCCGGTTTCCCCAACGTGTTGCCATGTCCTACTACATCCACTTCTTTTGGTAATGTAAGAGATTACACAGTAAATGTTATTCCATTGCCAGCTTGTTCTATTCCTACGGCTCAGCCTACAGCACTTACGCTTACGCCGGCCATAAATAATATAACAGGTACATTTACCACATCTGCCACTGCCGATAAGTATCTGGTGGTAAGAACTACTACCAGCACGCCGCCATCTAGTCCTGCAAATGGTACTGTTTATACGGTAGG
>JBIKKS010000305.1:0-3548 GCA_044360235.1 Flavipsychrobacter sp.
GGTTGACACTTCTTTGGAGGATATTAAAAGCAATTTCCGCCATCATATTTTCTTTATCGAGGGTGGGGTTGACCTCGGCTATTTCGAAGCAGCATATTTTATGATGTTGCATAAAAGAAGCAATAAGATCTTCAGCTTCTCTTTCCTTCAAACCATTACTCACTGGAGTACCTGTTCCTCTCGAAATGGAACTGTCTAGGCTATCTACATCGAAGCTTACATATATATCATCACAGTTGGACAGGTGAAGGAATGTTTGTCTGACTACATTTTCTACACCTTTACGGCGTAGCTCGGCAACTGGAATAACTTTTATATTGCCTTTTTTTAAAAGTGCTTCTTCCTCCTTCTCATAATCTCTGAGGGCTATAAACACTATGTCTTCGGGTAGGATTTTTGGTTCAATTTTGCCCAGATTTTTCAATTTTTCCCATACTTCTACTGTTTTCGCATCGGGGTTGTGCATGCGGTTTTCTACATTGTCATCTGCCAGAGAAATTGATAATGGCATGCCGTGCATGTTGCCAGATGGGGTAGTGTAAGGTGAGTGAAGGTCGGCATGAGCATCTACCCATACTACACCCAACCTACGTTTGGGACGAGCTATTTTTAATCCGGCAATAGTAGCACCAGCAGTACTATGATCGCCTGCTAGTACTAGAGGGAATAATCCAGACTTTACCGTCTCTGCAACAGCTGTAGACACTCTTTCATACATAGTATGTATACCCACAATGCGTTTTGCATAGGGAGATGCAATGGGTTCGTACAGCAATCTGTTTTCAGTTTCTACTACTTCAGACGGGAAATTGACAAATAAATTGCTCATGAAATCGAGTGCTGCAATTTTGATAGCATCTACCCCCAAGCTAGCTCCACGTGTTCCGGCTCCTATTTCTGACCTTACTTCTAAGATTTTAATATTTCGCATACCGATCAAAGATAGAGAAATACGGCAAATTGCCATCTTACCAAGTGGTTAATATTAAGGCTTTAGCATTTCTTTTGTGTTTATTATGTATTAAGTATAGGATTGTACTGTAGATAAAATTGTTGTGATAAGCATGTTTTTATTAGAAATCAACTAGCCAACTTAACTTTACCCCTCATGTTGTTGTATGTTACAGTAATTGTTCTTACAGTGCAGTGCGTATTCGGGCTTTTCCTTTTGCTCCGTTTTCACGCTGTGTGTAATGTGCATGCAAACACGTTAAGCCACTATCCTGTAAGCGTAATAATATGTGCCAAAAATGAAGCGGAGCAACTGGCAATTAATTTGCCTCAAGTACTGAGTCAAGTTTACCCAGATCAATATGATAGGTCGAATTATGAGGTAGTGGTAGTAAATGATGGCTCTACAGATGAAACAGTAGCTGTATTGAACAGCTTGAAACAGAAATACCCACATCTTGTTGTAGTAAATATTGATGTAAGTGACAGTAAAGGCAAAAAACATGCCCTAGCTACTGGGCTACAAATAGCTAAGCACTATATTCTGTTAATGACTGATGCTGACTGTAAGCCGGCAAGTAATGATTGGTTAAGGTTAATGGTTGCCCCCCTGCATAGTGGTAAGGAGATAGTTGCTGGATATGGTGGGTACTATACAAAGTCAGGAATACTAAATGCATTTATAAGATGGGAAACAATGCATACCTACCTTCAATATAGCACTTATGCAGCTAGTGGTATGCCTTATATGGTGGTGGGGCGAAACATGGCTTGTACTCGTACTGTATTCGAGAAAGCAATTAAAGACCCGATATGGCATGCTTTGCCATCGGGCGATGATGACTTGCTGGTGCAGATAGCAGGCACAGCCTCTAATGTAGCTGTTGTGAATAACCCAGATGCGTTTACGCATTCTGCTGCAAAAGAAACTTTAGGCGAATGGGTACATCAGAAACAAAGACATCTATCTACTGGAAAATATTATAAAACCAGTACTCAATTGGTGCTGGGGGGGTATGCGCTATCGCATTCAGGTATGTGGATTATTGTGGTTTGCTCGTTGTTTTTCGAGCCAGTGTTGACTGTATCAGTTCTAATTGGGGTAAGGTGTATTTTATACTGGGTGTTGTGGAAGAGGGTATTGAATAGGCTGAATGAAAAAATACCTCTTTATTTGTTGCCGCTATTCGATTTGGGGTGGATGATGTATAACTTTGCGTTTCTGCCATACATAACCTGGAAAAACAAAAAAAATTGGAAATAATCCTTAAGTATTTCGATGATTTTACCGAAAAACAATTGCAACAATTCTCACAACTCAATGATCTCTACCGTGAATGGAACGAGAAGATAAATGTGATTTCTCGCAAGGATATTGATTCATTGTATGAGCGTCACGTATTACATTCGCTTGCTATTGCTGCTATTTGCCCTTTCGATAAGGGTGCAGAGGTGGTGGATATAGGTACAGGTGGTGGTTTCCCAGGTATACCACTAGCTATTTTTAATCCGGAGGTGCAGTTTGTCTTGACCGATAGTATAGGCAAAAAAATAAAAGTAGTGCAGGAGGTGGCAGATGCCATAGGGCTTACCAATGTGACCGCAATACATACCAGAGTAGAAGACCTGAAAGGCATGTCGTTTGACTATGCTGTTTCAAGAGCTGTAGCTCCGCTTAATGATTTGTGGCGATGGGTGTCGCCACTTATACGCCGAGGGCAAAAAGGGGAAGAACTGCCCAATGGGCTTGTATGCCTGAAGGGTGGCGACCTGACCAATGAAATAAATGATACTGGACTAAAACGCATAGTGCAGGCGTGGAAAGTACATGACATATTTAGAGAACCATCGTTTGAAGAAAAGTTTGTGGTATATATACCTAAACTGTAACTTCTTTGCGTACTTTTGCGCCCTGATTTTAATGATTTAACTGAATAATATGGGTAGGATATTTGAAGTTCGTAAGTCTACAATGTTTGCACGGTATGACCGTATGGCAAAGCAATTTAGCCGCATAGGTAAGGAAATTGCAATAGCTGTAAAAAAAGGTGGCGTGGACCCTGTCAATAATCCCATGCTGCGTAGGGTAATACAGAATGGTAAGTCTGTAAACATGCCTAAGGATAGAATAGAAGCTGCAATAAAAAATGCACTAGGCAAGGACACAAGTAACTATGACGAGGTACTATATGAAGGATACGGGCCACATGGTGTGGCTATACTGGTGGTAACAGCAACTGATAATACTACACGTACTGTGGCTAACGTTCGGTCACACTTCAATAAAGGTGGCGGTGCATTGGGTAACAGTGGTTCTGTAGGGTTTTTGTTCAAGCAGCTGGGTGTTTTTAAGCTTAAGTCAGAAGGACTGAACATAGACGATATGGAACTGGAGTTGATTGACTTTGGACTGGAAGAAGTAGGTGAGGACAGCGAAGGTAATTTAATTGTTCGTTGTGGATTTACTGATTTTGGTAATATGCAAAAAGCATTGGAAGAGAAGGGTATAACACCTATATCTGCTGAGCTAGAGTGGATACCACTAAATACTGTTGCGGTATCGGAAGAGCAATCTGAAGATGTGTTTAAGCTAATAG
>JBIKKS010000306.1:0-3523 GCA_044360235.1 Flavipsychrobacter sp.
TTCTTGCAACGACAATAAAAATAACCGAACCCTACAAACCGCCAATAATGAAATCATAGCGCTACAAGCAGATGAAAAACCGCTTGACCTCAACAAAGCCGATAAATTCACAGTCAAGAGATACGAACATTATTTCAACGCCCTACCCGCCAACCAGATACCGCTCAACAAAATCTTTCAGAGCCGCACCTGCCAGTATTACTATGGCATGCCACTCGATGGCGACGTAGCTTCACTGTACAATGCATTCCAAGAAAAATACGCCAACAACACAATCCTCAAAAACATTAATCAAAATGCTACAGAGGCACAGATATTTGCCAAAGACTCCGTTAACTTTATACTGATAACAGTATTCAAAACCGAAGCAAACAACTATTTACTGGGCGGGGCTATAAGTAAAGACTCAGCACTCTTAATGCACAATTTCGAAACCAGCAACTTAAGAACTAGAATCTCAAAATGAACTATAAATCTACTTACAAGCCGCTATTTGCACTTACTACCCTATTGCTCATGTTGGTCTGCTCCTGTGGCATAAGAGTAAAAGGCGCAAAAAGAGGCGACAATGCAAGTGTCGAAACTTTTCTGGTAGAGAATGGCATCATACAGTACTTTGTCAAGCCACTCACTTTTTCATCGCCCAGCACCGATATTCGTATCGATTTTACCTTCCGTGGCAAAAACGATAGCCAATTCAAAGCAAAAATCAACTTTACAGTAGCCAATACCAAAACCAGCAAAATAGACTCTTACAAGGTGGTAGACTATACCACAAATGAAGCAGTCATTACAGTGTACAAGCCACGTACCAGCATGGTCAATACCGGACTGAGATATTTTTCAGAAGTTACCAACAACACCTTGTTCCATCTTTTTGAGAGTGGTCACAGTCTCACCATTATTACCTTCAGCAACGGAAACCCTACCATATTTTCACCATCCAAAAAGGCAGCAAGAAAAATCAAAAAAATACCCCAAACCCTTATTTCCGATTAACCCCATACCTCTTTATTTGGTCACCAGCCACCGTACACCCATCATCGTCCCTTGTGTCACACCTTTCTACGTTCAGGGCAGTGAGCAGCTATCGTCTCACATTACCATTCCGCCGTAGTTGGTCTTATTTTCTGACCCATTACCTCGCGCAGGGAAACACAATGGCGATAGGTTTGTAGCCTAGCCCTATGTTAGCTAACTAGTGCCACACCAAAAAAAGCCAGTTTGTTAAGTTTTTTATAGTTCTCAAAAGTCTTTCAGAGTAGCATAAACGGCAAAATTTAACGCCCACTGATAAATTCTTAACTATCATGACAACAACGAAAAAGTATTACATAGCAATTTTTAGTGCGCCCCTGTTTTTAATAAGTTGTCAAGAAAAAAGATTCAGAGACATTAAAAAAATAAAAAATGGCATGACTGTAAACCAAGTGATAAGTATAATGGGAAGACCAGATACAATAATCATAAATCACCCATACATACCTGTTGATTCATTATTCGAATACAATTGGACAGCTCCAATTGCTGCTTCTAGTAATTTTGAAGTGCACTTCTCTAAAAAAGATAGTATAGTTAGGTACACTGTAGATGGACTTTAGCTATTACAAATTAAAATAATTTATCGCAAACCCAATCCTCGTTGAGTGTCTCAGCGTCCGCCGTAGTTGGTCTTATTTTCTGACCCACTACCTCGAGCAGGGAAAATCATACGGAGTAATAGCAATATAAAAAATAGCAAATATGTATATATAAAATACTTATGTATATTTACGATAGTTGTTTAAAAGCCAAATCATGTGTAAATACGAAAGATCACAAGTATAGCACAATATCGTTTTATAATAGCGACCTTGACAGGTTTTGATTTATTGAACCCTTTTATTTTTGATTACATATTTCTTGTCAAGCGAAATGTTGTTGGTCAAATAAGACCAACAACGGCGGAAAAGCACCCAATTATCCTTAACTTTAACTAATATCTATAACTATGAAATACTTATTATCAGTCCTGTTCGTTGTATTAAGCACCATCGCTCGTTCTCAAACAATACAAACTTTTGCTGGCGATGGTGTTCTTGGTTTTACTGGTGAAGGAGGTCCTGCTAGTAGCGCGCGTTTTAATAGACCTTGTGGCGTAACCTCTGACCGTAAGGGCAACATATACCTCGCATCAAATTTCAATAATGTAATTCAGAAAATCGACACTTTCGGTATCTTATCAAGATTTGCTGGTAATGGATCAAGAGGTTATAGCGGAGATGGCGGGTCAGCAATTACAGCTCAGTTATCGCTCGGGGCATATTGTGGAATGGCAGTTGATTCACTGGGCAATCTATATTTTTCTGACAGTTCAGTAGTGCGTAAGGTAGATGCCGCTGGCATTATTACTACAGTAGCAGGTAATGGCTCACAAGGTTATTCAGGCGATGGTGGCCCTGCTACAGCAGCCCAACTATACGATCCTACAGGCATTTGTTTTGACAAGGCTGGAAATCTTTACATAATAGATAAAGTTGGAAACAAGGTTCGTAAAGTTAACACCGCAGGAATAATATCAACCATTGCAGGTTCGAGTGCATCACATATCATATTAAACGGAGGGAATGCAATAGCGACTGATGATTCGGGAAATATTTATATCGACGATTACTTTCCATTCGAATATGATAGAATCAGGAAAATTAACACAGCAGGAACCATCACTACATTTGCTGGTGGCGGCTCCGCGCTCAGTTGTAATGGCTGTCCTGCAACCAGCTTAGCATTATCAAATGCATATGGATTAGCTATTGACCGCTATGGAAATGTATATGTTAGTGATGGTACTCTCAATCGTATCCACAAAATAACTCCTGCGGGTATTGCATATCACATTGCAGGAAATGACATTTCTGGCGGCTATTCAGGCGACGGTGGTCCCGCAACAGCTGCAGCACTAAATCTCCCCTCAATGCTATGTATTGATCCGAAAGGCGACTTATTATTTGCCGATGATGGTAATTATCGTTTTCGTAAGATATCATTATCTACTAATGATGTGCCACTATCACAACTATCACAGCCTCAGTTTAAAATATATCCTAATCCTCATACTGGCAGCAATTTCTCCATTCATGTATCCAGCAATATTGTAGCGGAAGAGGGCACCCTATCCATTACAAACACTTTAGGTCAAAAGGTGTATAGCAGCACAATAGCTACAAATTCAACTAAAAATATTCACTTACCATTAAACGCTGGCTTGTACTTTGTTACACTACACTTTGCATCTGGTACAGCGTCATCACTTATGATTTGTGATTAATCCCCCCATTAGGCTTAAGTGTTCAAACATAAACTTGGCGCCAGTGTTTTTCACTGGTGTCTACATTTATGCCAGTGTTTTCCACTGGCGATGACAACAAAAAGTGCAGCCGTCTACCACAAGTTCCTTACCCAGCCCCAACGGGGCGCAATATCATAGCGGTGGGCATCGCCCACCGAAAAACACACCAAAAACACCCCAAAAACACCCCTTCCG
>JBIKKS010000307.1:0-3508 GCA_044360235.1 Flavipsychrobacter sp.
GCGCTCTTTGTTGTAACCATCTATCTCAATGCTGATGTTGATGATACCACCGGCATTGATTAAGAAGTCTGGCACGTATATGATGCCTTTTTCTACCAGCATAGGACCATGCACATTTTCATCTGCCAGTTGATTGTTGGCACCACCTGCTATAACTGGGCACTTCATTTTATTGATGCTCTCTGTGTTTACAGTCGCACCTAGCGCACATGGTGCATATATATCGTACTCTAGCTCAAAAACCTGACTGCCATCTACCACCTCTACCGATGGATATTTAGCTTTTATATCCTTTAGTTTAGCTTCGTTGATATCGCATGTATATACTTTAGCATCCTCTGCTACCAGATAGCCCATCAGGTATTGCCCCACATTGCCTGCACCCTGCACCATTATTTTTTTGCCAGTGAGCACATCTGTTCCAAAAGCTTTTTTAGCAGCAGCCTTCATACCCATGTACACACCATAAGCTGTAACTGGCGAAGGGTCGCCACTGCCACCCATGTATTCTGGTTTGCCGGTTACAAATTTTGTTTCCATACCTATGTACTCCATATCGCCCTTAGATGTGTTTACATCTTCGGCAGTTATGTATTTACCATTTAGGCTATTTACAAATTTGCCATATCTGCGCCAGTAGGCTTCAGACTTTAGTTTCGATGCATCGCCTATCAGTACAGCTTTACCACCACCTAGATTAAGACCACTAATGGCAGATTTATAGGTCATACCACGGCTCAGGCGCAGGGCGTCTACCAGTGCTTCGTCATAGCTGCTATAGTTCCAGAGGCGAGTACCACCCAGCGACGGACCTAGCGTAGTATTGTGTATGGCTATGATAGCATTAAGACCAGTATGCGGGTCCTGACAAAAAACCACTTGCTCGTGGTTCATCTGCTGCATTAATTCTAAAACTGATGGTTGCATGTTTTTTGTTATGAGGCTGCAAACCTAACGAAAGAACTTAAAAATAAATAGAACCCGAAGGGAAAACAACATATTTTTAAGGTTCGTAAACGATGAAAATGAAAAATAGTATCCTAGCATTGGCATTGCTGCTTTGCCAGCAAGCGACAGCCGCTCCCAATAAAGACTCGGTATGGCTACACCGCCACTATACCAAACAAGAAACCTATATTCCTATGCGCGATGGCACACGCCTGTACACCGCCATATATGCACCCAAAGACACCGAAACCAAACACCCCATACTTATGAACCGTACCCCCTACTCTATAGCACCCTATGGAGCAGATAAGTACCGGGCATTCTGGAAAACACCCACCATGGCATACCTGCGCAAAAACTACATAATAGTGCTGCAAGACGTGCGAGGCAAACTAATGAGCGAAGGCGAGTATATGGATGTGCGCCCCTACAACCCCAACAAAACAGGTATACAAACCGACGAAGCAAGCGACACCTATGATGCTATTGAATGGCTGATAAAGAACATACCGCACAATAATGGCAATGTGGGTATATATGGCATCTCCTACCCAGGCTTTTATGCCACTATGGGGGCACTGAGTCAGCACCCAGCCATGAAGGCATCTAGCCCTCAGGCACCAGTTACAGATTGGTTTGTCGGTGATGACTTTCACCACAATGGCGCATTTATGCAGCTCGATGCTTTTGGGTTTTACTCGTCTTTTGGCAAGCCTAGACCTAAACCCACTACCACTGGCAGCCCGGGATACCAGTTCACCATCAAGGATAACTATCAATTCTTTCTGGAAAATGGCACCCTGAAAAGCCTTGCTGCCCTGATGGGCGATAGTGTAGCCTTCTGGAAGGAACTATATCAGCACCCCAACTACGATCAGTGGTGGCAAGTGCGCAATACCCGTAACCATGTGCAGCATATACCCACCAGCACAGCTACACTGGTAGTAGGCGGGCTGTTTGACGCTGAAGACTGCTATGGTGCCTGGGAGCTATATAGGGCAATAGAGAAAAAAGCCTCCAATAATAACAAACTAGTGATGGGCCCATGGAATCATGGTGGGTGGTCTAGAGGTAAGGGCGACTATCTGGGCAATGCTAGGTTTGGTAGTAATACTGCACAATGGTATCAGCAAAACATAGAGCAGCCCTACTTCGACTATTACCTTACCGGCAAGGGAGACATCAATAAAATACCAGAAGCTAGTATATTTTTTACCGGAGCCAACAAATGGAAACAGTTTGACAAATGGCCTCCTGCACAGCGCACCAAAAAAGAAATGTACCTGCATGCAGATGGCACACTATCATGGGAGCCACCTGCCTACACTAGTGATAATTATAATGAATACATAAGCGACCCAGCTCACCCAGTGCCCTACACCGAAGATGTGCATCACCGCCGCACTACTGAGTATATGACAGACGACCAGCGGTTTGCGGCACGCAGACCAGATGTGCTCACCTACCAAACTGAAGTACTGACCAGCGACCTGACACTAGCAGGACCTGTAATGGCAAACCTAATGGCTAGTATATCTACCACCGATGCCGACTTTGTAGTGAAACTCATAGATGTATTTCCCAACAACTTTGAATATGACACAACAACTTATGGTGCAGGCAATGGCAAACCCTACCCTATGGGTGGCTACCAGATGCTGGTTAGGGGCGAAATAATGCGGGGCAGATACCGCAATAGTTTTGAATACCCAGAGGCGTTTGTGCCAGGGCAAACAACCGAAGTAACCTACAAACTGCCCGATGTGGCTCATGTATTCAAGAAAGGACACCGGCTAATGGTGCAAATACAAAGTAGCTGGTTTCCGCTAGCCGACCGCAACCCTCAGCAGTTTGTAAACATTTATAAGTGCGATGCTTCAGATTTCATAAAATCTCGCATACGTATATATACCTCGCCCAGTATGCCATCCAGTATTACGTTGCCGGTAATTGGGGATTTGTGATAAAGCAATGTACTATTTACTAGTAGCTATGATTATTATGCGAGTTTTGGAACAAAGCCATTTTGCGTGGTTACCAAAATTTGGTACTTTTAGGTACAATATTGTAATATGGGAAAGAACACATCTGTATCTCTTGGGCTACATTATGAAGCATTTATTGATGACCGCATTACTAATGGAAGGTATCAGAATACCAGCGAAATAATACGTGCTGGATTAAGATTATTGGAAGAGGAGGAAAATCGCTTTAAGTTACTTAGTCAAGCAATCCAAGAAGGCATTGACAGTGGTATTGATATAAATTTCGAACCGAATAAGCATCTCGAAGGGCTGAAAACCAAAAAAAGGACCAATGGCTAACTATTTGCTTACTAACAAAGCAGTTATGGATTTGTCCAACATATGGAATTTTACTTTTGAAACTTGGTCAGAAAAACAAGGTGATAAATATTATACAATGTTGCTTGACACTTGCACAGAATTAGCCGACAAGCCTAGACTAGGGAAAAAATATGACGAAGTTTTTCCGAATCTATTAGGATATGCAGCGTATCAGCATATTATTTTTTATACAGTCACCTCAGAAATAGAAATAG
>JBIKKS010000308.1:0-3504 GCA_044360235.1 Flavipsychrobacter sp.
CCACCACTACAAGTAGTAGATGTGTTAGTAGCAAATACTGAGTAAGTACCTGCTGCTGTCTGCATACCGAAGTTGATAGCAGCACCTGTACCAGCTACTGGAGCACCAACTGGTGAAGAACCATTGAACAACTGATAGTTGACACCAGTAGTAGAACCACTTAAATTGACAGTGATACCAGTACCACCTGAGCAATAACTAGAGCCTGTAGATGATACATTGAATAAAGTGGGCAATGTATTAACAGTGATTACAGCGCTGCCTGACATAGGTGCGGTACAGCTAGTGATGCTATTAGTAGCCTGTACTGTGTAAGTACCAGCAGTTGTGATAGAACCGAAACTGATAGCAGCACCAGTACCAGAAATTACACTTACCAATGAAGCACCGCTGAACAAACTGTAATTGACACCTGAAGAAGAAGAACTAAGACCTACAGCCAGACCGGCGCCACCAGCGCAAAGGCTACCAGTACCTGTAACCGGAAAAGAGGTAGGCAAAGAATTAATACCTATAGCAGCACTACCGCTCATGTTGTTAGAACAACCAGTAGTAGGATTAAGAGCGAAAACAGTATAAGTACCAGTTAGTGTTTGCACACCAAAGCTGATAGGAGAGTTAGTACCAGCTACAGAAGCACCAATAGCTGTGGCACCATTATACAAAGAGTAGTTGACACCAGTAGCAGAGCCACCTAATCCTATAGCTACACCAGTGCCGCCAGTGCAATAATTGCCACCACCGGTCACAGGGTATATAATAGGAAGTGTGTTAACAACTATTGTAGCCGAACCTGTCATAGTAGCAGTACAGCCTGTAGAAGTATTAGAAGCAAGAACTGTATATAAACCAGCCTCAGTTTGTACACCGAAGTTGATGGCAGAACCATTTCCCGCTATAGAACCACCCAATGGCACACCTGAACGATATAACTGGTAGTTGACACCTGACTGTGAATTGGCAAGTGTAACAGCAAGACCTGCACCGCCTATACAATAGCTACCGCCACCACCTACTGCGAATGGAGTAGGTGTAGGATTGATGACCACAGTTGCAGAACCAGACATATTAGAAGTACATGTAGTAACTGCATTTGTAGCACGAACTGTGTAAGTTCCTGCAGCAGTAAAAGTACCGAAACTCAAAGAAGCACCAGTACCCGCTACCGTGCCACCTTCAATACTTGAACCATTATATAATTGATAGTTGACACCAGCAGTAGAACCATTAAGATTTACAGACACACCAGAACCACCGCCGCAATATGCGCCACCACCACTCACTGTAAATACAGGAGGAGTAGCATTCATTATTACTGTAGCACTACCAGTCATATTGGTAGAACAACCACTACCATTCGTACCTACTACAGTATATATACCTGTTGTAGAAATGTTGCCAAAAGAAATAGCCAGATTAGTACCAGCTACTGGAGCGCCTACCGCAGATGCACCAGTAAACAACTGATAGTTGACACCAGCAGAAGAGCTAGCAAGACCAACCGCTACACCTGAACCACCAGAGCAGAAACCACCACCGCCGGTTACAGAGAAAGTAGTAGGAACTGCATTGACTACCACAGTAGCACTACCTGTCATGTTGCGGCTACAACCTGTAGCTGTGATAGTAGCAGACACTGTGTAAGTGCCAGCAGATGTCATACTGCCAAAGCTGAGTGATGTATTAGAGCCACCAATAGTACTGATGGTAGATGCGCCATTGAACAGCGTATACTGTACACCTGTACTACCAAAACTAAGCCCAACTGCGCTACCCGATCCGCCGGCACAATATCCACCACCACCAGTTACAGTGTAAGCTGTAGGCAAAGGATTCACAACTACTGATGCACTACCAGACATATTAGTGATGTTGGAAGAGCTGGGATCTGCAATTACCGTGTATATACCAGCTGTAGATTGCAACCCAAATGCTATAGGAGCACCAGTACCTGCAACTAATCCACCTACCGGAGAAGCACCATTGTAAAGCTGATAATTAACGCCTATGTCTGAACCACTAAGATTCACGGCTACACCGGATGCACCGGAACAATAGCTGCCACCACCCGTTACTGAGTAAACAGTAGAGGCAGCAAATGCACCGACACTACATCCCAGAAAGATAAGTACAATGGCTGTCAGCTTTAGTAGGAGATTTCTTTTCATACAAATTAATTTAATAATGGCAAATTTTAAGCTAAATTTTCACTTTTAATTGTTCTCTACACCAATCATGCTATTAAAACAATACTCTTATTTGTAACTGCTGTGAATAAACACAGGAAACATAAAACCTATAAGTAACCTCTATGAAAGCCTGTAAGGCCTAAATAAAGATGCATAAAAGTAACAAAATTTTAAGACTGCAAAATAATACTATAGTTGCTGTCTGTGAAATATCCAAAAAACACAGCGTAGTTGGCAGTGTAATTAGGTGTCGACATAACTTAAGGGTTAATTAAGTTTTCTGCCAGATATCGTTTTTCCATTGCCAGCAGATGTTTTCATACCAGAATGTGGTCTCTTTATCATCAACTTCACTTCTCCTGCACTTCCACAACCATCACACTCTGCTTTGTATACATTGCCGTCGTAGTTTACATCTACAACACCATTGTACCAGTTAGCACCTTGAAGCATGAAGTTCTCATTAGCATAGATGGCCGCAAACACAAAAGCATTTTGTGGTGCATCAAAACTGATATACAAACTATCTCCTTTCACACGCTCGCACACACCTGGTGTGTAAGCAGGTATTGTTATCTCTGTTACATCTTGTACATTATCGTAGGTAATGGTACCCTGATTGATAACACCAGATGCTGATGGAGCAGTACGTCTGAGTATGATAGGTCTGTCTGTATAAAACTGAACCTTTTTGATGTCTGCTCTATCTTGCTCAAGTCTGAATTTAAGAGACTTTGTAAATGGCAAATAATCAGACGGATTAATTACACTAGATGTAGCAGGAGCGTTGGTATACACTTTTTTGCTACAAGCAGAAAGCAACGCAATACACAACAGCGGAGCAAAAACAAGTATCATTTTTTTCATGAAACGCGTGTTAATTTTTACAGAAAGATGAACAAGTCGGGTTAAAGGGCTTGCTATATTACTAATAGTTTTTGAGAAATCATATCATATTGCTCAAAAAAAATTTCAAAATAATATTTCACGATTGATGTGAACGCCAAACTGAGTGTTAATTTAAAATTATTTTTGATTTCAAAATTTCTTAACATACTTGTCTGTATTGTAATTCCGCTAGTTATTAATTGCAAGTTTATATAAGATTGTTACAGAAAAGCGATTCTAACAAAACAAATATACAAAAATATATGTTGTCATCTTTCGTCGTGAAATAACAGAAAACAGATCTTATAGCATTTAAAAAGAGTGTGCTTTCTTTGGCTGAAAAAACAGTTAAAAAACAAGCGCATTATTATTTTTTGCAGGAAACAACATTACCTTTATAATGGTATAGCAGGAAGTTATACACAAA
>JBIKKS010000309.1:0-3500 GCA_044360235.1 Flavipsychrobacter sp.
CTATCCTACTGTCCTTGCCCTCAACCACTACCGACAAAAAAGGACCACCCATTGCCACCTGCTCATAAAACGAAGGAGACAAAGCACCATAATCTTCATTATCACGCACACTCATCTCAGGTGCTGCCATATCACTCATCTCAGGTTATTATTAGAGGTTTAAGTCTTTATATTGCTTCATCTTGTTATAAAGGGTTTTCCTGTCTATATCCAGCAGTTTTGCAGCCTTACTTTTATTGTATCCGCTCTTTTTGAGTGCATCTAGTATTACTTCATATTCAGCATCCAGATTAGCAACCTTCAGCCTATTGTAGAAGGGCACTTGCTGCAATGAAACATCTTTAGCAGGCTCAGCAGCAGTTGCATCTTCGCCTGTATCAAACCGTAAACTCTGAAAATTAGTAATCTCAAATGGCAGCGACCTCAACTCTACCACAGACCCCGAAGTTAGTAATGTTGCCCGCTTAACCACATTTTTTAGCTCACGAAGGTTGCCATACCACGGGTAGTTTTCCAGCGCTTCCTCCACATCTTCTGCAAAATCCGCTACATTTTTACCTAATTCAGCATTAGTACGTTGCAAAAAATACCTGGCAAACTGTACTATATCTTCCTTACGTTCTCGAAGTGCCGGCACCTCAATACTAAACTCGTTAAACCTATGATACAGATCTTCTCTGAATTTCCCTGCTTTTGCCAGCCCCCACAATTTTTCGTTGCTGGCTATTATTATCCGCACATCTATGTCTATATCACGTGTGCCACCTACTCTTTTTATCTTGCGCTCCTGCACCACTCTTAGCAGAGACACCTGTATATCGTAGGGCAAATTCCCAATCTCATCCAGAAACACAGTACCTCCATTGGCCAGCTCTAGGCTACCTATTTTCTGACCCACTGCTCCAGTAAACGCTCCCCGCTCATGCCCAAACAACTCACTACCAGATAGCTCCTTCGATAGTGCGCCGCAGTCTATAGCTATAAACGGTTTGTCGGCACGGGTGCTATTAAGGTGTATTTGTTTCGCTATCACTTCTTTTCCACTACCACTTTCGCCATATATTATCACACTAAAGTTGGTAGGTGCTACCAGATGCACCTGTTCTATCACCGTGGTATATTTAGGGCTATTACCTACCAGAAACCCAGCTTCCACATCCTTAACAAGTGCAGTTGTAGTAGGTTTGCGCACCTCTACTTTTTCATTAACCAACTCTTTAGCTACCACAACTGCCTCACTTGCCGCTATTAGTGCCTGCCTTATCGTTAGCAATATCTCATCCGGATACAGTGGCTTGGTAACATAGTCATACGCACCCAATTTCATTACTTCTACAGCGTCTTTCACATCGCTATAGCCGGTTATAATTATTACTGCACATGCTGGGTGTTGCTCTTTTATCCCTGACAATAGCTGTGTACCAGTCATATCATCCAGCCTAAAGTCGCACAGCACAAGATCGGGCATGTTGGTCTTCATCCACTCTAAGGCTGCTGCACCACACGCTGCACTAGTTGCTTCATATCCATGCCTACCCAGAAACCTGACTAGCAACAATCTTATGTCATCATCATCATCTACTATTAATATTCGCTGCATAACTAAACTTTTCAGGTAATAAGATTGTATTCAAAAGTACCAAAAATCGTATTAATAATGAATGTCCTTACAATACGTACGATCGCAGGCTCAGCCCACACATATCTATTTCCTGCACTATTAGCCCACTTTGCTAGCTATCCCTGTCACCGCATGCCAGTAATCCTCTATCGGGAAAGAATTAAGATACCCATGGTTCTTCTGATGATACAGTCGCATCGTCAGCACACAACACAGCACATATACAGCCACCACTACTGGCCTTATCACCAATCGCGCATCACGTATCGTCAGCCCTGCAGCTATTGCTACCAGCGGCAAAAAATCCAGCATTGGCCGTGCCCCAAATGAAAAACCATACCACCAGCACCACCAAGCACTGTGTATATACATCGTCACAACCATAGTCACCACTAAGGCTACTATCAATTTACTATTGGCTGCATTATTCACTACCGATACCAGTACCAATGCCACTACCACCAATGGCGTGTAAGGCAATACTCCATTGTTATAATCAAACAGATAATGAACAAAATTCGGGCTCAAAAAACTAAATCCCTCACTACCATAAGAATACACCCAATAACTACCTATTGCCACCTTATAGGCCAGCATCAATAGAGCCGGCATCACCAGCACAGGCAGCAAGCTAGCCACATACACGACTCTGCCCATCACCTCCCTAAGCATCTCTACCAGCCTGCCACGCAGCAGCAACAGCGGAAATAACACTATACTTACATTCACAGGGCGGGTCACAAATATAAGACCAGTAAGAAAAGACAAAAATAACAACCTACGCACCGTCACTCGCTCACTAAGTTTCAAAGACCCGTACACAATTGCAGCAATCTCCACAAACGAGTATATGTGCGAGTACGAAGGCTTATCTACAGCATAGTACATAGCATTACTACCAAAGGTCAGCAGCACTATTACCAGCATTTGCTGCTTGCCACTCAGCCGCAGCCACTCCAGTATCCGCACCACTATGCCCATACCCACGGCATAGTAGCACACTCCAGCTATTGCTATACACGCAAAGTATATCCATGAATATCCATTAGCGGGCAAATCAGTAAAAACAGTAGTTATAACATGTGCCAACCCAAAAAACGGCAACATCAGCACCGCCGTTCCAGGGTAATACTTATTGCAAGGTATACCATCCGTACACGAGCGGTAGTCTTGCAGGCATCCACCCACCTCACCCCCACATGGGCTAGATGCTACCTCCACATGGTCAAAGAAATTAAAATTTACATCCTGATATATAAACACTGCTGGCAACCACGCATAGTACCCTCTGCCATCAGAGCATATAGCCATACAGGCATTGGCAGGGGTCTCCCCCATCTTATTATATTGCAGCTTCGCAAACACCAGAGCTATCAGTAGCACCAGCCAGTAAGGAGCCTTTGCTATTAGTTTTTGTTTCATACCCAGTACCCCATTAGTTGGCTTATCACCTCACACCATCTATCTGGTCTACCACCCGTTGCATTCTCTTTAGTCCTTTTTGCACTGCCATCCGCTGCACCTCGTTTTCCTTCATGTCAAATGCCTTTTTCCTCACTATCGTTCCAGCCTCTACATTCTGGCGGTTCTTTTCCGCCTTCTCCATATACTCCACTATTTTTATCTGCCTTTTGTTTGCCTTACCCAGCGCCCCAAACACTGTTTTGTTGCCCTTCAGGTATCGCATGTAGGTGTTATTATCTTGCATGGCACTATCAGCGGCTGCTATATATCCCTCAGCACAGTCGGTATATAGCGTTTTTATACCCTCGTCAGTATTGTTCCATTTACGGTACTGCTCCAGACTCCTTATATTGCTTTTATACAGGTCCAGGGTTTGCACATGCACTTTTTGCAGTGCCACATAGTGCGTAGTCAC
>JBIKKS010000310.1:0-3477 GCA_044360235.1 Flavipsychrobacter sp.
TGCGCATGGCTTTCTACAGTGGGGAGTATGCCCAAACCCAAATGTTATTCAATACCCTTGTGGCTCCCTCACATCACTTTCTCTATTACCGTTGCTTGTCACTGAGGGCTGGTGCACTCTACAAAACCAACAAAAAAGCAGAGGCTGCCTATATCTACAGCCATGTATTTGATAGCAGCGATGAAATGAAAGAACAAGCGCACATCAGCTTCAGATGGGCCACCAATGGCAACCTAAAAAAGGTGCTTCCGCTTTGCCGCACCAACCACCAGAAGGCAGTACTGCACCTCATGAAGGGCATGTACGACTTTGATGGTGACACCAAAACAATGTTTGCCTCACTTAAAAATGCCTATGCCCTCGACCCCACAACAAATGGTATAGATGTACTGATGACCCGCATCATCAACAAAATGGAGTACCACCTGATACAAGAAATACTAAAACCAGACCCTGCGAATAAAACCCTCTACGCTCAGCTTATCTCGTTTACACAACGTGCAGCTACCGATGGTAAAAACGGCACTCACACTTACTGGCGACTAGCAACCAGCTACTTGTATCTGGCTGGTGGCGATGGGCAAAACTGCAAAAAACAACTAGACCTCGCATCAAAAAATATGAGCGCAAAAGAAAGTGTAGTACACAACACTATCACCGCCCTATACCTGGTGCGCAAAACCAAAAAAATTACTGGTACTACCGAGGCTGACCTATTGCCCATACTCCAACAAATGGAGACCCGAAACAAAGGAGTCAATTACTATAACTCTGATTATTACCTCATGATGGTACACTTGCTAAGTAAGGCATACCTGCAGCAGCAAGACACCATCAAAGCGCTGTTTTGCATTTCTAAATACTTCTCTGGCACTAGAGGCTATACGAACTATGGAGTATACGGTCCTTTCTACTTTGAAGGATGGAATCTGATGGAAAACATGAGTATTGCTCAACTGCAACAAACCGAAAACTTCCTTAACAAAAACACCAAAACACCCTACGAACAATGGCTAGCTAATAAACCAGCAATAACTGCCGGCATACTTAACGAGATTGCTGGCACTAAGTATATCAGGCTACATCAGTTCACAAAGGCCACAGTGTTGCTGCAAAAAGTACCCGATTCACTTTTGCAAAAATGGGTGCTACCCGATCTACTAGTAAGTCATATATCTGAGCGCAGCGAGTGGAACAAATCGGACAGTGGAGTACTATATAATAAGCTAACCCTGGCTCGCCGTATGGCAGACCTGCAAGCCAAACTGGACGAAAACCCCAACGATGCCAGAGCCGCCTATCAGTTTGCCAATGGATTGTATAGTATCAGCTACTATGGCAAGGCGGTGCATGCCCATTCCTATTACCGCACTTCATCTGATTACAAGGGATACTACCAAAGTAAAGAAAGAAAAAACATCGGCTACGAAGACAAACAACACTTTGGGCTAAGCGAGGCTGAGCATTATTACAAACTAGCATTCGAAAACAGTACCGACCCCGAGGTCAAAGCACGTTGCTTGTTTATGGCAGCTAAGTGCTGGCAGAAAAACTGCCCTATTAATGACTCTATAGATTACTATTACATAGACCCGAACATGTACTACATCAACGCTCTGAAAAACCCCTATTTTGCTAGTCTGAAAAAAGGCTACAGCAATACTTCATTTTTCAAAAACGCAGATAACAATTGCAGCTACTTGCACGACTACATTTGGAAGAAATAACAACAAACCTTATTTAATTAAACGAAAAGAGCGTGCGTTCAAAATACAAACGCACGCTCTTTTTAGTTTTCATCACACTAACTTATCCCCCAGTCAGGTTGTATATCTTCTGAATATCTTTTAGCTTTTCTGTAAAATTTATGTTCAGGTCTATCAGTTCTCCAGTCTCTAGGTCAAACACCCAGCCATGTACTAATGGGAATTTTTTCTCCAAATAACTTTTTTGCACCACCGCAGTTTTTATCACGTTTATAGCCTGTTCCTGCACATTCAGCTCCACCAGTTTGTTATACCTGTCGTGTTCGTTTTTTATACCATCTAGTTCCGCTTGGTGCAGCCTGTATACGTCTCTTATGTTACGCAGCCAGGGGTTTAGCAGCCCCATGTCTTTAGGTTGCATAGCTGCTTTTACACCTCCACAGTTGTAGTGTCCGCATACTACTATATGCTGCACTCCTAGGTGTGCCACTGCATATTCTATCACAGCCATTACGTTTAGGTCGTTATTGGCCACTACATTGGCTATGTTGCGGTGCACAAATACCTCTCCAGGGTCTAGCCCCATAATGTCGTTGGCAGGTACACGACTATCTGAGCAACCTATATACAAGTATTCAGGTGTATGGTCTGACGCCAATTTCTCAAAAAAATCAGCATCTTTAGCCTTCATAGAGGCTATCCATGTTTTGTTGTTCTCAAACAATTGTTTGTATGGAGTCATTATTCAATTAAATATCTAAGTTTCTTTTCAAATCCTACACTCCATACTGCACATCAATTCTTCAATAGTACGTACCCATTCAGCGAAGCGGCGATACACAGCCACACCAAATAAGGTAACATTAATACACCCTGCATTGTAGCCCTCCTGAATCCCCACACAGTAAATATGGCTACCAAAACTGTTAGCAGCACTATCATCACTAGTGCTGGCAGCACATAATGCCATCTGAAAAAAACAGGATTCCACAACACATTCAGCAGAAACTGAACCGCAAATAAACCATAAAACTCTTTAGTATTTACTATTCCCTTGCTGTATTGCCACAAAAAAATACTGAAACAAACCATTATAGTAGTCCACGCTGCGCCAAACACCCAGCCCGGTGGTGTCCACGGAGCTTTGTTCACTGCCTGATACCATTCATTACTTGCAGGATTGCCTATCATTGCACTACCCAGTGCCAGTGCCCCGAAATTTATCACCAAAAACAATATTAATCTGCCCATCTATTCCCAGTTTTATCGGTGAAAACGAAGCTATGAAAATATCTGAAGAATTTTAATTAAAATAAAGGTTTCTCAAACACAGTATATCTGCTATTTTTACGCTCGTTATAAAACTACAGTCAATGAAATTAGTAACCTATTCTCAAAACGGCACAGAGCAATTAGCCTTTTGCATTAATAATAAATTGTACAACACCACGGCTGCCGATAGTGGTTTGCCTGCTACTATGAAACAACTGCTCAATGGATGGGAACAGCATATAGCAGCCATGCACAGTGCCGATGCTGCCATTAAAAACGGTAGTATCAATATCCCATCTATAGATTTTGCTACTGCCCATGTATTGGCGCCTGTAACGCAGCCCACCTCGTGCCGCGATGGTTATGCCTTCAGGCAGCACGTAGCAGCCGCCCGCCGCAACCGTAAGGTGGACATGATAGCAGAATTTGATCAATACCCAATTTTCTACTTCACCAATCACAATGCTATACAGGGTCCTGGCCCTATACCTAGATCGGA
>JBIKKS010000311.1:0-3468 GCA_044360235.1 Flavipsychrobacter sp.
GAGAGAACAACTGAATAGTATAAAAATGCGTGACTGGACCGAAACAAAAGCACATTCCAGTTGGCAGATATTCAAGATAATGGCAGAGTTTGTGCAGGGCTTTGAGTCGCTGGCTCGTGTGGGTCCGTGTGTATCCATATTTGGGTCTGCCCGCACCAAGCCCGGGCATAAGTACTACGAGCTTACCGAAGAGATAGCTCGCCGCTTGTCAAAAGAAGGTTTTGGTATCATCACTGGTGGTGGACCGGGTATTATGGAGGCGGCCAATAAAGGTGCGCACTCTGTATCTGGCAGATCGGTAGGACTCAACATTGATCTTCCCTTCGAGCAAGAAAGCAATAAGTTTGTAAGTAAAGATACCTCTATCGATTTCGATTACTTTTTTGTGCGCAAGGTCATGTTCACTAAGTATTCGCAAGGCTTCATCATGATGCCGGGAGGATGGGGCACTATGGATGAATTCTTTGAAGTAGCTACACTGATACAAACACGCAAATTTATACAAACCCCTATGGTGTGTGTAGGGTCGGCATACTGGTCTGGCCTGTTCAACTGGATGCGTGAGGTGATGCAGGAAACAGAACACAACATTAGCCCCGGCGACCTAGAACTAATAAAAATTTTCGACACTGCCGATGAAGTGGTAGACTACATCAGCGAATTTTATACCCACAACAAACTACAACCTAATTTCTAAGTAATACCAATGACAACATCACTGCTATCGCCAGAAATAGAGGCGTATACCGCTCAGCACACCACCCCCGAAACATCGGTACTGGCTGCGCTGAACCGGGAAACCAATCTGAAGCGGGGCGATGCAGTAATGCTGTCGGGTCATGTGCAGGGTGCAGTATTGCAAATGCTCAGCAATATGATAGCCCCTCACCACATTCTAGAGATAGGCACATACACCGGCTATTCTGCGATCTGTCTGGCACAAGGCTTGCAGCCAGATGGTCACCTACATACTATAGAGGTAGACGAAGAACTGGAAGACATAGCAGCCAGCTACATTACTCAGGCAGGGCTTCGCACAGCCATCACCCAGCACACAGGCGCTGCTGCCGATATTATACCCACTATTGATGCCCAGTTTGATTTGGTTTTTATAGATGCAGATAAGTCTAATTATGAACTATACTACGACCTTGTTTTCCCCAAAGTACCTATAGGTGGCTACATCATAGCCGACAATGTATTGTACGATGGCGAAGTAGTACTACCGCTCTCAGCACAAAGCAAAAACGCCCGTGCCATGGTAGCCTTCAATGAAAAAGTAAGTGCCGATGCGCGCGTGCAACACCTACTGCTAGCCGTAAGAGATGGACTGATGATATTAAGGAAGGTGGCGGAGTGATGAATGGTAGGTGGAGCGTTGTCACATAGACCATTTATTAGATAATTTTGTCTGTTTTTATGAAATAACCGAAAGGCTTCAAACAAACAGTTTCTGTTTGCCAACAGGAATTTGCAAACCAATATTGGCGATAACTTCCTACCCCTTTTTCACCTGCACCCCTCTTGCTTCCAGCGCATTTTTTAGGTCTGTCCATTGTGTTGTTTTCAGGGTAGGGCAGTGATAATTTTCATACCTATAGTCTTTGTATAGTATGGTTATCGTGTTGGTGAATGATGATTGCTCAAAGCCTATTTCTTTAATTTCTTTAAGGTAAATTCTCTTTTTGAACCAAGGCAAATTGTGCTTCTTCACCTCCAGATATTCATCTGACAGTACAAAATAATTCAGCAACAACGACATGGGCAGCACCCATATTACCAGCAATAATACAGGCAAGTTTGTTATCACTATACTGCTTGCATTTACCATCACCGGAATAACACTCATCACCAAAAACACTAGCCATATACCTATGCCCACCACACTAGCAAACTGGCTACCCTTAAAGTGTGTAGTATACATCCCCTGCTGCTGTTTTACGGCATTTACTACGTTCTCCTTGCCTATTACTATCCTTATTGCTGGCTGCTCCACAGCTGGGCGTATGTTTTCGTATACTGGCATTGGTGCTACAACTTGCTCCGCATCTGGTGTATATTCACTTTTACTGACTGATGGGACTTTTGGTTTGTTTTCTGTTACCTTTTTCAATGCCAGAAACAAGTCGTAAAACGTATTGTTAGTATTAAACACAAATTGTTTGCTGTACAGTTTTATGCGTAGTCCATATTCCAGTTCCAGTAGTATGTAACTCCCTGCGGCTATACTATTCCTCATGTTTATCCCCTTTATTATATTCAGGGGTATGGTGTGCATCTGCAATGCTGCAGCAGAGCCTCTCACCATGTTCAGTACTATTTTTTCTTCTATTACTGTCACACTCAGTTTAGACTTGGAGGTAAGCATTGAAAGGAAATAGGTAAGAGGCAGTGCCACAAACAACCATGCTGCTACCAGCATGTCTTCGTGCTGCGGAAAAACATCCAACAATAACCCCAATGCTATAAACCCAACAATGACATACACAAAGCCGCTAGCCACAACTGCGGCACCCGAACGAACATAAGCAGTGTACTGTATCATGTCAAATAAAGATAGGGCTATTACTTTTCCTCTTCACTAAAACCATCCTACAAAACCCTATTTAAAAATCTTACCCGGGTTCAATATTCCTTTAGGGTCAAAGACATTTTTTATCTGCTGCATCAGTTGTAGTTGGGTATTACCGAACGCAATATCCATATAGTCTTTCTGCACCAGCCCTATACCATGTTCTCCAGATATTGTGCCCCCCAGGCGCACCACTTCTGCAAACAGTTTGCGAATGCCTTCTGTCAATTTATTGTTCCAGTCGTCATCGCTCATACCTGCCTTTACTATGTTCACATGCAGGTTGCCATCACCAGCATGCCCATAACACACCGACTGAAAGCCATATTCCGCACCCAGTTGTTTTATTATGGTTAGCAGCTCTGGTAGCTCCGCCCTTGGCACAACAGTATCTTCCTCTTTGTACACCGAGTTGCTTTTCACTGCCTCGCCCACCTTGCGGCGCAGCGTCCACAGCATTTGTTTCTGTTCATGGCTATCAGCCATCAGCACCTCATCTATGTCATATCGTTGCACTATTTGTGCTATAGCCTCTGCATCTCTGTACAGCTCATCCATATGGTTACCATCTACCTCTATCAGCAGGTGGGCGGCTATATCGGGCGGCAGTTGTATGCCTGTGCTCTGCACATATCGCATAGACCATTCCAGCGCATCGCGCTCCATAAACTCCAGCGCACTGGGTGTATACCCTGCCAGAAATATTGCATTCACCGCCTCGCACGCTTCCACAGCACTTCTGAACGGTACCAGCAGTAGCAAGTCGTGCTTTACAGCAGGTATCAGCCGCAGCACTATTTTGGTTATCACTCCCAGTGTGCCCTCACTACCCACTATCAGTTGGGTAAGGTTATATCCGGTTGCGTTTTTCAGCACATTGGCTCCCGTCCACATCA
>JBIKKS010000454.1:0-3461 GCA_044360235.1 Flavipsychrobacter sp.
AAAGTAGTAGCAGTTAACGCAGTTGGTATAACATAGGTTGCAGTAGTAGCGCCAGCAATATTTGACCAAGTTACACTGTCAGTTGATGACCTCCACTGCATTGTTTGACCTGTTGTAGCTCCTGCAGCAGTAATTGTAGTACTTCCAGATCCACAGAACGATGCTACAGTAGGCGTAACTGTACCTGCGGAGATAGATGAGCAGAATTGCAACTCATGTCCACCCATAACTGGATTGACAACAGCACGTGCTGTGCCATCTATATCATTTGTTACACCTACAGATATACCTGTTGCCAATGGTATGTTAGGGGAAGTATTCTGCAACCTAAGGTTAGTAGTACTAACAAAAGAAGGCATTAAATTTTTGCTGTTAAGATTACCACCATACAGTGTTCTTAAGTCAGCCAAAGTGGGCCTATCAGCTGATGTAAAAGCTAAAACGTTTGAACTACTAACGAAATAGTTATTATAATCCAAATTATTGAAGCCTGTAAAAGCTGCAGTTGTGTAAAATGCCCATCCTTTATCAGATCCAGAAGTAGTATTGTCATACTGATTTACAAATATATTATTCCTTACATCAAGGTTACCACTTGATGAGTTGGTATAAAAACATGCAGAACCAGTATTTGAATTCCAACCAGGATAGCTACTATTAAGATGTACTGTATTGTGATAAACTCTAACCAAACCAGTACCACTCTCTATGGCTATACCTATCGGAAAAGCACTAACAAATGTTTGAGAATAGCACTTAATGTCAGATATTAGATTATTAGCGATAAGCGTATTGGAGAAGGTACTAAAAATTGTTAGGATTATTCCTCTAGCGCCACCACCAGACGATGGATAAGAGTTAGATACGTTTCTGATTGTATTTCTGGTAATTACACCATCCAAACAAGTAGTACCAAAATAAATAGCAGTGTTGGCTGATGTACCTGTTGATGAAGAATTGGAAGTAATGTTCTCAAAAAGGTTATTATTTACAACCGCGCCACGGACACCACTGCTAAGATAAACACCGGCAACCGAATTGAAAGAAGTAGTAATACCTAAGTTTCGGAAAGTATTGTTTGAAATAACAGGATTGACCATGTTAGTCAACATGATATCTCTATAACCATTTACTGTACTTGCATTATAAGAAGCAGGGCCAAAGGTATTATTGTTGATAAACCAATTATCCAAACCACCAGCTGAGGCTGCAGAAGTTGTACCACTAGCAAATATGCAATAAAAGTTTCTAGAGAAATTGTTCCCTTCAATCGTAACAGTATCATTATCCTGACCAGCAGATGTAGTAGGGAATGTACCATTGTCCATAGCTGCTAGTATGCCATAGTTAGTAGTAGTATTAGTACCACCTATTATATTCATGTTTTTCAGTGATATGTTTCTGCAACCAGGACCAGTTCCACTGGTGCTAGCCAGCCAGATATTAGCAAAAGTAGATGTAGAAGTACTATTAAGAGTCCAACTTCTACCACCAGTATTTATACCATCAAAATTAATGAAACGTGCATTCAATAATTTGAACATTGCGCTGGTAGTATTCGGACCATTTACTGTTGCATTAACAGATGCAGCGGGCCTAATGGTAAGATTGTTAGTAGCACTAGCAAACGCATTGTTGTTGAATGTAATAGGGAAGGATTCACTTGGGTATGTAGTTGTAATCAACTCATAAACAACAGGTCCGTTCAAACATTGGCTATTATAAGCACTTGCAGCAGCTGTAATTGTACTGTAATTACCACCACTACCCACAGTATAGGTTCCTGAAAGACCCACCTGATAAGTACTAGGGTTGGTAGGATGTGTAAATACCGTATTTACGTCTGTAGCCACTAAACTAGTATTAGTATTAGAGCCTACGTTAGCACCATTGTCCTGAGCTAGTATGTAATAAGATACAACATCTGCAGTAGCCAAGCCACCCATGGTAGCAGCATTTATAGTAAATGACCATACACCATTTGTAGCACTACCAGATGAAAGTGAGCCTGGTGCACTGAACCATGTACCAGCTCCCTTACGGAAGTAAACTCTGGGCATCAATGAACCAGATGTAGGAATACCACCTGGGTCAGCTATGTTTACTGTAAACGTTCTATTGGTATTTGTTCCGCAACCACTGTTGGTGTATGTAATAACTGGTGGAGTATTGTTGTTAGGATTTCCATCAAATTCATCAGCACCTATGTCATAACCAAAACCACCACCATTAGTAGAACCAACTGGACCAGGACGAAGATCATTGTCGTAATCTCTATCGTAAGTAGGTATTGAAGTACCATGCGATTCTATATCGTTTGGTGTAGTACCCATGTTTATGTGCAAATCACCGTTTGTAGGGTTAGTAAAGGTAACAGCAGTACCAGAATAAGAATTTATATCACAAGTAGTAGCTGTTCGCCATGTTGCCAATGTTCTGTCAGTGTTAGACCAGAAACCAACAGTACTAGCATTAGCTGAATTTAAAATATTAAAATTCGAAGCTCCAGCTGGCCAACCAGTACTAGAGCCAAAAGTACCAATAGCATCAGCTATAGCGTAATGTTTACCACTACCACCACTACGTGTATTATTAAAGATGTTGTTCCTAATATCTACAGTAGTAGTATAAGAACTTAAATAATTACCTCTTAAAAAGCATGATGAATGTAAACTACCTGAACTTGCTGAGCCACCTATATGTACAGAGTTGTTGTAAATCCTTAATGGTAATGCATAAGAACCACTATTCATGATACCCGTGAAAGAAGTATTGGAGGCTTGCCCCATACCCAACGTGATCATGTTGTTGACAACATTTGTACCAGTACCTCCTGTTGTTGTGGGTGACTGAATGTTTATACCAATAACTTGTTGAGGAAAAATTGCAGAAGTACCAGTACTCGCGTTTCTTAAATCATATATAGTATTCCTTGCAATAAAAGGATCTCTAGCATTTGTGGTACTAATACCTGCTACGACTGTAGCATTAGTTGTTGTATTGATGTTCTCCAAGTTAAAAATCCTATTACCTGTTATTGTGGCGTAAGGCAATGTATTGCCATAATAGCATATACCCGCTGTACCCACTATACCACCAAACGTAGTATTGGCATTATTAGCAGATAAATTTCTGATGATATTATTTCTAATGATAGCATTTGCTGACCCCTGATAAACTATACCCACATTATAACTAAACGATCCTGTACCAGCCTGTGTGATGTTGGCAATGGTGTTATCTGCTATTATTGGATCTGTATATGTACTATTAGCTATGGAAGAAAATATACCGTACATCGTTTGCGTGCCAGACGCAACAGTAGATGATTGTATACTGTTTGCTGTAGTAAGGCTACCTATCAAGTTATTAGAAATAGTTGTACTTGCTGTTCCTGTAGCTTCTATGCCATAAAAACCTGCACCCACAAAAGTAGAACTACCAAGAAGTGTAATAGAACC
>JBIKKS010000422.1:0-2600 GCA_044360235.1 Flavipsychrobacter sp.
GAGGCATTGCTCTGCAATGTAGTAAGCCCCTGACATACTGCACCATTACCCGTAATAGCTGTCGGTGCAGGCACTACAGTAACTACTGTAGTAGCAACACAACCTGTAGGTAACGTATAGGTAATACCCGTAGTACCCGTAGCTAAAGCTGATATAATACCAGTCGTAGCTTCTATAGTAGCTACTGTAGTATTGCCACTCAACCATGTACCTCCGGGTGTGCTGGTCAATGTACCAACATTGTTTTCACATATGGTAAGGCTACCTGAAATAGTGGATGGTAACGGATTAGCATTAACTGTAACAGCATTAGTAGCTGTACATCCCTGACTGCTGGTTGCAGTAACACTGTAAACATTGGCACCTGATGCTATAGGGGTCATATTGGTTGTTGCACAAGCAGTGCAAGACAAACCAAATGCGCCTGACCAATTGAATGTAGATGCTGGCAGAGTGCCCTTAACATAAATATTATCTAAGAACCAGTATACAACTGATGCATTTAAAGACCAACGCAATCTAAGGTTGGAAACACCAATAGCATCTGCAGGTAGAGGTATAGTTGTTTCAGGAGATGATGCGCTCCATGAATCTGCACCTATTGCACCGGGAGTAGTCTGATCAGCCAATATCTGCCATGAACCGCCGTTTACAGAATACTCAACTAGAGCTGCTGTGGCACCCGGAGCAAATAAAAACTGATTGAATGATAAAGCTATTGCACCATATCCACCCTGTGTAGTAAATGAAGGGGAAGTGATGATGGTATTAGTTACTGCTCCGCTTGCAATTGGCGCAGATTGTAACATAGCAGTTCCATCTCCGCCTACACTGTACGCACCAGGAGGAGTAACTATCTGCCAATAACTGACGCCAGATGCATCGCCAGAAGTGTTGGATATTGTCCAGCCACCCAGACCAAGATTAAAATCCTGACCCAACAAAGTAAATTCAGGATTGGGTGAACTAGCTGTGAAAGAAGTGGTTTCTGTTAGACAAATGGTAGCCGATGAAGCAGGGGAAATATTCAATACTGGAAGCGGATTGACACTAACAGCGCGTGTCATCAAACATCCGGTAGGCAATGTATAAGTAACACTTGACAAACCAACAGATACACTATTGATAGCACCAGTTGAAGAATTAATAGTAGCCACTCCTGGAGAACCAGAACTCCAAGTACCACCTGATGCAGCATTAGACACACTAGTAGTAGCCCCCAAACACACAGCAGCAGAGCCAGTTATAGCTCCTGGTAAAGGATTTACAGTTACAATCGTAGTACTTTGACAACCAGTAGAAGAAATACGATAAGAAATACTGGCAGTACCTGCAGCATTGCCAGACACCAAACCAGTAGTACTGTTTACTGAGGCAACAGTAGCATTACCAGAAACCCAAGTGGCTCCAGACCCACTACTACTAAGTGTAGTAGTGGCTCCCTGACAAAATACTGAAGTACCTGTTATAGCAGTAGGAATAGGGTTAACTACTACAGAAGTAACCGTAGGGTTAGAAGCCATACCACCACCAGAAGAAACTGTGCAGCTATACGAACCAGCATTAGCAATAGAAGCTGAAGGTATGGATATAGTAGCACCTGTAGCCGAAAATGAACCGGGACCAGACCAAACATAAACAGGACTAGTTTCGGGAGAACTGGCTGTGAGAGAAATAGTACTACCAGCACAGTAGGTGGTCGTACCCGTAACAGTGGGTGGTGGCGGCGCCATCAACCATACCTGTATCTCTCTATGGTTGGGATTACCTGAACCTGCTATACTGAGCAAACGTAAAATTGTAGTAGTAACTGGAGTAAAAGTTACTGAGTCCTGGCTACAAGTAGTTCCTGAATAACTGAGAAACGTTACAAAAGCAGAGCCATTCCAAAACTGCATCTGGCATGTTGTCATAGGCCTATCACTTTTATATAACACTATTTTACTAAATGTAACTGGAGCACTCCATGTAAATGTAATAGACCCATTAGTACTCACCCACCCCCATGGCTGGGCACTACTGAAGCAACCAGAATTTGCAGTTATAACACCATCGTTGTAATTATTAGGTCCAAAAGAACCAGAACCACCTCCAGAATGGGCTGCTGTAGCTGTTAATGCAACATTTGTCTGGGCCTTCACTATCACAGACAAACAAAAAACTGCCAAAAATAAAAGGCAAGACATTGCTTTTAACTGGAACCTTGACCTACTGAAATTTAAATAGGATAAAACTGAATGCATAATCTACACGTTTTATGATTTAAAAAGTATTTTAAAAACTAAACCATTAATTACTTATGAACGTAAACAAAAAGAATACAGTTTCATAAAATAAACTTTCACAACACATCGCCCGAAAATCTTTCTACTCTTCGCCTTTTAACTTTTAGCTAAGTTTTAAAGTTAGGTAAAACAATATAAAATTTAACTATAGCTAAAACATTTTTTTATTCTTTATTTATTTTTGCAAAACGAATTATTATCCTACTATCAAAAAAGGGACTACCCTTTCGAGTAAACCCTTTATCATTTATTCCTTTATTCTTATTCTGGTTTAGGGGTGTCGCCCTCATTCTGTTTGGGTGGTTTGGGCTGCTC
>JBIKKS010000314.1:0-3416 GCA_044360235.1 Flavipsychrobacter sp.
GTTATGAGCAATACACCATTAGCACAGTGGAGATACCACTGAATGTGGTGTACAAAACAGGATTGTTTGAAAACAGTACTTTTTTTATAGGTGCTGGTCCGTTTTTGGGGTACAACAGAGATGGTCAATACTACATACAGAGCGGCAGCATTATATCTAAAAAAGACCTCGATTTCGGGAAATGGCCTACTGATGACATACGTAAGCTGGACCTAGGTGCTGGAGCCAACATAGGGTATCAGAATCATACTGGCTTTTTTCTGAGGGCGAGGGCACAGATGGGCTTGGTGAATCTGATGCCTGGAACTGCACGCAGCGGTACTATGACGAGTATGGGTTACTGCCTATCTGTAGGGTATATATTCTACACCAAAAACAAGATGGGTAAAACCAAGATGAGAAATGGTTACAAACCAATCATCAGAAGCAAAGACCGCATAAAAGTAGAGGACGACAGACCAGAGAATAGGGTGCAGTAGTGGGTGTTGAGGTAGTTTTAACACTTTGAATGCGCTACCTATTGAAATAATCGTTACATTTGCACTGCTTCTAAACATTGCAGCGTAATGACAATAATAAACAGGATACTAAAAAGAAAGCTTTTGGTGCTTGTGCTTATGGTTGCGATTTTTTCGGCCAATGCACAAAGTAAGAAGTACATCACCAACCACAAAATAATAGCAACTGTGCTAGGCGAGCACTATGGCATACCCGCATCTGTGATACTGGCTGTAGCCGCTGTAGAGTCGGCAAGCGGGTCGGGTGCTGTGGCTAAAGTACTTAATAATCACTTCGGGATAGTAGGGCACAACAACATAGTAAATCATAGAGGAAACAAAAGTAGGTACAAGCAGTACGATAATGTATATGCTTCTTACATAGACTTTTGCAACCTCATGACCCGCAAAAAGTTTTATTCTAAACTAAAGAATAACGACAATCCTCAGTTATGGGTTAAAGCTATAAGCCGTACTGGCTATTCTGAGCAACCAGAAGAATGGGAGAAAAGAATAATGAGTGTATTGGCGTCCAATCGTTTGTAGTCTACTCGTTCTGATTTTATTCTTACATTTCATATAACTCAAGCTATTATGCTTCAATGCATGATAGCTTTTTTTTGCTTTACCCTATCCTATGTATCAGTTATGTAGCGAATAGATATAGCATCATAGCAAAGTGTGATATACATCAGTGTTTAGCTGGTGATTATGAATGGCAATAGGCTTAATTTTGTGTACATAAAACAATATTGAGAATGACTACCGAAGCAAAAAGTGCGGTGCTGAGTAATGCGGATTATCTGGCGTACCTTAATAAAGGAATTGACTACGATAAGTATGTTGTTAATCTAGCTCATGATGCTATCACTAATCCTGATGCACAGCGTAAGGAGTACATAAGTATGAACCAACATCGTATACACCGGGTAGAGAAAACATACCATGTGGGCGATGAGGTGAAAAATGTGATCAACGCACTCGCTCAACCTATATATTGGCTGGTGATAACAGAACACTGGTGTGGTGATGCAGCACAAATAGTGCCTGTGACGCAGGCCATAGCAGCGGCAAGCGAAGGCAAAATAACCATGAAACTTGTATACAGAGACCAGAACCCGGAGTTGATAGAGGCATACCTCACCAACAACACCAAATCTATACCCAAGATAGTGCAACTAGATGCGGAGTATAACGTGACAGGTACTTGGGGTCCTAGACCAGCTGTGGCACAGGATCTGGTGAAAAAGCTAAAAGCCAACCCCGAAACGGCAGTAACATATGCCAATGAACTGCACCTGTGGTATGCCAAAGACAAACAACAACATATAGCAGCAGAGCTGATAGAGTTGCTGAAAAAAGCATAACAACTGTAAGTACTAAAATAGCAGAGGGATAGTTGCAATTGAGTTTGCTACTATCCCTCTGTAGTAATATAGAAGTGTATTACACACCAAATTGTGTTAGATGGTGGTTAAGGTGCTTGTACATCATATTGTTCCACTCAGTTTTGTTAAGTGCACCAAAAGAATGTGACTCCGTACCATCGAAATGAGCACCACCATGCTGTTGGGTGCGGCGAATAAACTCTATAAGGCGTTGTTTTTCTTTCTCAAAGTTTCTTTCATCAGTGATAATAAAGGCGGGTGCAGTACGATTATTGGGCTTGTATGCAACTTCATTCACTACCATTGATTTCACCATTAGCTTCAACATCAATCCCATAATGAAGCCTGGTTTTTTGTGTTTGTCTTCATACATGTATTCATACGTTACACTGCAATGTGCCAGCATCTGTGCTACTGACATTTTACCCCATTTGGGTTGGGTGCTGCTGTTGAGCTTATTTATTCTGCTTATTATTTCTTCAGATACTTCTTTGGTAAAGATATCGGGTAGTGCCATGAGTATGATTTTTTTATAAAAGTGCAACAAAATTCTGAGATAAAACATTGACGACAAGTTACTTGTCTGTAAACTTCTATTGCTGGCTATGCTACCATTTGTAATGTGGCCAACGGTTCATAAAGTAATATACGGTTGGGCTTAGTTGTCGCAGCTTTACCAGGCTTTCAGATTGCTGCTGCACCTGAAATGCAATAGTAGCAGGTGACAAATAAAACTCTGACATTAGTAGTTTCAGTATCTCTTCATAGCCCTTGTTTCGCAGGTAGCCATAGTAATAGTAGCGGGCTATCATACATTCATTCCGCTTGCTGATAAGAGAATTGTTGCGGCCCTTGCGAATGGTGCCAGATATACTGCCGTCTTTGATAATGCTGTTGTACACTTTTTGTCCGCGCATAAGAGATAGGTTTTGAGGTGTAAAAATAAACAACACAAATAAATCATTTTTTAGCCAAAACACCGCAAATCGTACTTGTCAATCTGTCGAAACCCTTTGTGGTATTGTGTTTGGGCTGATGGTGCAGGTGAAAAGGTGACTCAAAAAATTGTGGATAAGTGTTTTTATTTTCAAAACTTTAATGCGTGTGGTGCAGTGTAAAAATAGCTACGCCACACTGATGAGGTGTGGCGTAGAATGGGTTATGATGTTGTTATCTACTATGGCACTTCTACCACATTCAGTATTTCATTCAGTATTTGTTCGCTGGTCACGTTTTCGGCCTCGGCCTCATAAGTAAGCCCTATACGGTGGCGCATTACGTCGTGGCATATAGCACGCACATCTTCGGGTATTACATATCCTCTGCGCTTTATAAATGCGAAAGCCTTGGCAGCGAGTGCCAGATTGATGCTAGCACGAGGTGAGCCACCATAGCTAATGTATGGTTTTAGTTTACCTAGTTTGTATTCCTCCGGAAAGCGGGTAGCAAAGACGATATCGAGTATGTATTGTTCTATTTTCTCGTCCATGTACACTTCACGCACTAGTCCACGGGCTTTCAATATTTCTTC
>JBIKKS010000316.1:0-3414 GCA_044360235.1 Flavipsychrobacter sp.
GGATGACATTATAAGACTTACTGAGATAAAGATTAAACGTATAAGTAAGTATGATACCTTCAAGGCAGATGAACACATACGTGGAGTAGAATCGGCGATAGATGAAGTGAAAAACAATATTGCCCATCTTAACGACTATGCCATAAGGTATTATGAAAATCTGCTAAAGAAATACGCTAAGGGAAAAGAACGCAAAACAGAAATTCGTCCATTTGAAACTATACAGGCGACCACTGTAGCTATAGCCAATACCAAACTTTATGCTAATCGTAAAGAAGGGTTTGTGGGAACAGGGCTTAAGAAAGATGAGCTCGAATTTGAGTGCTCAGACATCGACCACATCATAGCCTTCAGACGAGACGGTATAATGATTGTGACTAAGGTAGCCGACAAAACATTTGTAGGTAAGGACATTATACATATTGCTGTTTTTCAGAAAAATGATGAGCGTACTACCTACAATATGGTATATATGGACGGTAAGACGGGCATCACCTACGCCAAAAGGTTTAATGTAACGGGTATAACGCGCGATAAGGAGTATGACCTTACTAGAGGTAACCCTAACAGTAAAGTTCTACACTTCACAGCCAACCCCAATGGAGAAGCAGAGGTAGTAGCCATCAATTTATCGCCAGGATGTAAAGCACGTACCAAAACATTTGATTATTACTTTGAAGAGCAGGAAATAAAGGGTAGGGGAGCCATGGGAAATCAGGTAACCAAGTACCCAGTACGGAATGTGAAATTTAAAGAGAAAGGAAGGTCGACATTGTCAGCACCTCAAATATGGTATGACGATAGTGTGGGCAGATTGAACAAGGACGGGCATGGTATGCTGCTAGGACGGTTTGACGAAAAAGATAGAATTATCGTTTTCTACAAAGATGGTACGTATGAGGTCACCGGTTTTGACATCACTAACAGATATGACTCTGACAATGTGGTACTGATTGATAAGTTTCACCCTGAAAAAGTAGTAAGTGCAATATACTTTGATGCTAAAAACAAACACTTTAATGTAAAGCGTTTTGTTATAGAAAGCCAGACTTTGAAAAGCAAATACAGTTTTATAAAGGATGGAGAAGGTAATTACTTAGAGTTAGTGACCCTACAGCAAGAGCCTGTGGTGATAATACGGACCGGCAAGAAAAAAACAGAGATGAAAGAAGAAATAGTATCGCTCCACGAAAAAGTAGATATTACCGGCTGGAAAACAATAGGCACACATTTGGCTGGCGACGATGTAAAAGAAATATCGCTGCTACCAGAGGTGGGTGAAGATCCTGCGCAAAGGGAAGCTCCAACGCTTTTTTGATAAAAGTGTTTTGTTTTTTGGGTAAACAAAGCGTAGAATATGTGGAGGAGTTATATGCAAATTAGAAAATGTGATATTGCACATTAAATATAACAATGGTCAAGGTCTGATTTTCTAAAATTCATTACCTTCACAGATAGTTTAGTTTTTAACAATTAGTATTTCAGTAAGAGTATCTATATAAATGAAAAAGGTAGAATTAGAAATTGTTGCATTGTCTCATAGTATTTCCCAGACACATTCATATGCAGTGGTACTGGGTGAAATAGATGGCTTAAGGCGATTACCAATTGTAATAGGTGGCTTTGAGGCACAAGCTATAGCTGTGGCACTAGAGCGCATGCAGCCTACACGTCCTCTTACTCACGACTTATTTGCCAATTTTATGTCTGCTTTCAGCATAGAGCTTACGGAAGTACTTATATACAGACTAGAGGAAGGTGTATTTTATGCCAAATTAGTGTGTAGAAATAATGACGAACTGGTAGAAATAGATTCCAGAACATCTGATGCTTTGGCTATGGCAGTGAGGGCAAGTTGTAAAATATACACTTACGAAAATATACTAGACACAGCAGGTATGTTTCTGGAGAATGATGGTACAGATTCAGACTCATCTGGTGCGTCTTCGCAAAAAATACCTGTAGGCAACTCAAAGTCATCATCAAGTGATGTGGATATGAGAAAAATGTCTCTTGAAGAATTGAATGTGTTGTTACAAAAAGTCCTAGAGCAAGAAGATTACGTACGTGCCATAAACATACGCGACGAGATAAATAGAAGGAGTGAAAAGTAAACAGTAGGTCTGTTTACTTTTCAATTAAGTAACATTTTCTGTTCAGTTTCCCTTGAAAATCGAAAGGTGTAGTAAGAGCAGTTATATCCTTGACTGTCACGGCTGGTATGCTGTCTCTGTCTATTACAAAGTTTTTGTAGTTGTTGCTAAAGTAAATTTTGCCTCCATCCTTACAGCCTTTCAGTAGTTTTTTCAGGAGCATTACATGATCTCTTTGAACGTCGAAATTGTCGTCCATCCGTTTACTGTTGGAGAATGTAGGTGGGTCGCAGACTATGACATCATATTTGCCTGCTGGCATATAATCTAGCCATTCAATTACGTCTCCATGTATGAACTCATGTTTATCTTCATCATATAGTTTATTAAACTGCATGTTTCTTTTAGCCCAATTGAGATAAGTTTTTGATAGGTCTACAGAGGTTACACTTCTTGCTTTGCCATGTGCAGCATATACACTGAATGCGCCAGTGTAGCAAAATACATTCAACACATGTAGCCCCTCTACTTCGTCTCTCACTATACTTCTGGTAATACGATGATCGAGAAACAGCCCTGTATCTAGATAGTCTGTAAGATTTATAATGAAACTGAGACCACCCTCTGGTACTATTCTTTCTTCTTTTTGCTCATCAAATTTTTCATATTGTCCTTGTCTGCCAGCTTTTCTCTGGCGTATTTTCATAAATATGACATCAGGACTAACCTCTAGTACTGTAGCTATAATTTGTCTGCAACTTTCTAGCCATATTTTATGTTCTTCGTCTTCCATTCCATGTCTGCGTTTGTATTCTGCAGCATGTACCACACCATTGTACCAATCTATAGCAAAGGGAAACTCTGGTAGATCGTGGTCATAAAATCTGTAGCAGGCTATTTCTTGTCTTCGGGCTAGCTTACTGAAATGTTTGTACACTTTCGTAAGCCTGTTTTGAAACATTAATTGTTTTTCGTTGTTCAAAAGTATTGAGTTGTATGTATGTAAAAATACGGCGGAGAATTGAAATGGTCTTTAATAATTCAGATTGCTAGTGATGTGCAATAGTTTATTAAATCTAATGTTTCTAAAAACAACAACGTCCATTTCTTTAGACAGAAATGGACGTTGTTGTAAAAGGTTACTTAATTACTACTGCTGATACACCAGTCTTACCATTTTGCTGCTACCATCCGCACCATTAAAGCGCAGTAGGTACACACCACTAGCTAATCCCCATGGTAAAGTAATAGCTGTAGTACCCGCTATTGCTTCGTACTGCTTTAGTTGCTTGCCATCTATTGTGTATATTACTACTTTGCC
>JBIKKS010000318.1:0-3410 GCA_044360235.1 Flavipsychrobacter sp.
TCTACAAAACTGCTAACATGGCTGAAATAATTAAATATTCAACTTTTGAGGAAGCAAAAATTGCAAACAATGCTACTGTAATAACAAATACAGAAGCACATAGAGAATATGAATCATTCATCTCATTATTACAGAATGCTCTATCTGAAAAAAAGAAAATAGAGCATATTGCGAAAATGAATGAAAATGGATAAGATATTTCAAGAAAGCTTATTGCACGTTTGTTCCTTACTGAATAAAAACAAGGTAGAATATCTTACAGTTGGTGGAACTGCTGTTGCATTATATGGTTATTATAGAATGTCAATAACAGTAAACGGAAAACCGGCTGAAAAACCAGACTTGGATTTTTGGTACAATCCCACATATGACAATTACTATAAATTACTGCAAGCAATTGCCGATATGGGAGTAGATGTATCTAGATACAAAAACGAAAAAAATCCAAACCCTAAAAAATCATTTTTCAAGTTAAATTTCGAACTTCTTACTGTTGACTTTATTCCTGAACTTCCTGGTTTACTTAAATTCAACCAATCTTATTTAAAAAAAGAAGTCATCATATTGCAAGGAACTGAAATAATCTTTGTTGATTTTGATGATTTAATTGAGAATAAACTAGCAATTGCAAGAGAAAAGGACTTAGAAGATGTTGAAGAACTCAAAAGAATACGGAACAATAATATTTTGTAGAAGGAATTCTAGTGAGAAAATTTCAACCCATTATCTACACATTTTTATTTTCGCAAGCGCAACGCTTGTAAAAGGGAGGAATTAGAAAATATAGAATAGAAATGAATGATACGCCGGTCAGGAGACCGGACACCACTATGACGTAGACGATAGTCTATGCCAAGCTGAGGGCTGGACCAATGGGAGGTAGACTACGAACAAAATTTATCTAGCTGCAAAAAAGTGAATGCGTTCGGGAGAACGAATTTTATTGGCAGTTCCAGTTGACCCTGCGGAACAACTGGAACAACGGGGAACTGAGTAGCCCCGCAGAAAGAGCGGGGAGACTCAACGAGGACGGAATGACTTGTAACTTTACGGGATTTGTAGTAATTTTAACGTATGGTGCATTTATCTAGTTTTAGGAACGTGAAGGCGTTCGGGAGAACGAATTTTATTAGTAGTACCGGATGCCCTTCGGAACATCCGGCACAACGGATAGTAGTAGGCGGTAGTAACAACTGCGCATTGGGACCGCATGGTGGTATACTTTCAGGTTCAGGTAATTTGTATGCTGCTACAGCAGATTTTGGAGCTATAGTGAGTGGGCTAGAACACACACTGAGTGGAAACGCATCTGTGATATTAGGTGGTAGATCAAATACGGTGACTCACAACTGCGCAGCAGTGTTTGGAGATAGCTTGACCTCAGTAGCGGATAACACACTGCATGTGAATTGTTTGAATGCGGTTAGTACGCCCATTCGACCAGGTGGACCACCCCTCCCGGCAGGTACTATTTTTAGATATGATTCATCATTGGGAGCTCCTCCAGTTGGCTCTCTACCACTATATATTATGTAATTCATTAAATGTAGTGCGTATGTTTTCAGATTTGATGTTTATTAGTCTTTTATCGCTAACAACGTTATCTCCTTTTTTTTCATATTCCCAATTAATTACAACTATTGCGGGTGGTGGAACAGGTGGAGATGGCGGGCCTGCTACTAACGCTAGTCTGATAAATCCAGGTTATATTGCAATTGATAATAAAGGTTGCATTTATATTTCAGAGAATTCTGCTCATAGAGTAAGAAAAATTGATAATAATGGAATTATAAGTACAATAGCAGGAACTGGAACAATTGGATTTGCCGGAGATGGTGGATTAGCTAATGCGTCAAAATTGAATCAACCAGCAGGTATTGCTGTGGATTCTGTCGGTAACGTATTCATATCTGATGCTGTAAATAATAGAATCAGGAAGATAGATTATGCAACTGGTGTAATTAATACTGTAGTTGGAAATTCTTTTGGAGGATATAACGGTGATAATATCGATGCTAATTTAGCATCATTGAAGCTACCTGATGGCATTTGGTTTGATAAAAAAGGTAGATTATTTATATGTGATGCTGGAAACTTGAGACTACGAATGATTGATAACAACGGAGTCATACATACAGTAGCAGGGACAGGGATGTCAGGCTGGGGAGGTAATGGTGAGCTAGCAATTTTGACAAAATGTTATCCATATTCTGGTGTATGCATTGATAGCAAAGGCAATACCTTTTTTACTGAATGGACATGGGGGGTCGTAAGGAAAATTGATACTAATGGATTGATCTCCACAGTTGCTGGTGATACATCATCACATTTATACAATGGAGATGGCATAGAATCCAGTAAATCAAAATTAGATCCTTTTTCTATCGTCATTGATAGCGAAGATAATTTATACATATCAGATGCTTATAACAATAGGATTCGGAAGATAAGAAACGATGGTGTGATTCAGACTATTGCAGGTATTGGAGTTTATGGCAACACAGGTGATAATGGATTAGCTACCCTAGCGAAGATTCATAGTCCGAGTGGTCTAGTATTTGATAGTTGTGGTAATCTATATTTTTGCCAAACTAACACACCGCGTATACGAAAAATTGAATTCAACCCATATTGCTGGCCAACAAATGTGAAAAATGTTGAAAACAGAGATGATTTCGATTTTAGTTTGTATCCTAACCCCGTAACTGAAGAAATGATTGTAAGGGGAAATAAATTGAAGAGTATAGTTATTTATAATGCAGTAGGCCAAATGGTGTATGAACAAGAATTCAACAAAGCGGAAATGGCAGCGGTGAATGTAAGTAAATTACCTCTGGGTGTATATGTAGTGCATGTAAATGGTGTGTGGGTGGGTAAGGTAGTTAAGGAGTAGTGGATTAAAAAAAGTGTAGAAAAAATATAGTAATGAAAATTATTTTTCAGATAGACGGAGGCATAGGGGAATTACTGGCGAGGATTTAAGTATTTCTTTCATTTCGCGAGATTGCCACACCCCGAGGGCTGGTGCACAGGGCTAGGCTCAGGGTTTGCATTGCCCCTTATTTTTAAAGGTTTTTATAGTGTAATTGGCAAAGATCCTCATACCCCCAACCGCACAAGGGTGCGACGCAAGGAACGATGAGTAGCGAGATGGACGCTGGTAGCAAAAAGTTATTGTAAAAATTGCATATAGGGTGTGTGGTGTGAACGGGGATTGTGGTAAATTAGTGGTACACAAAAAAACACACAATAATAGCTATGATGAGTCCTTATTTGAATTTTGATGGTGCTACGCTGAGGCGTTTACGTTTTATAAGTCGGTATTTGGTGGAGAGTTTAGTGATGTAAATGTAATGACGGATGCGCCGGGTACGGAGCATCTGCCAGAGGAGGAAAAAAGAAGAATCATG
>JBIKKS010000420.1:0-2635 GCA_044360235.1 Flavipsychrobacter sp.
ACCGTTGAATATTTCAAAGTTTTATACACCCAATAGCGCAGAAATACACCAACACGTTATGGAACAAATCGAAATTTTCACAAAATTATAGGATTTGTATCCAATAGCGTAATCCCTATCTTTGTTGCAACATTTAACAATTCTCCTTGTCGGAGTCAAACGCCGCTTATTCTAAAAATTTAAAAACTCTTTTCTATGCGCAAAAGCATATGCCTAGTGGCAGCTTTTATCTTCCTATTACCCTTTCTGGCTGGTGCGCAAAGCACTAATGGTACTATCAAAGGTTTTGTGTACGACAAAAAGACCGGCGAACCTATGATATATACCAATGTATCTGTAGTTAATGCCAAAACAGGTGTGCAAACAGATGTAAATGGGTACTTCTCTATATCATTGGCTCCAGGCAGTTATACATTGTTAGTTACTTCCGTAGGTTACGACAGCAATATTACCAACGTCAATCTTTTGGCAGAATCAATAGTTACTAAAAACCTGTTTCTCAAACGCAGAGAAGTAGAAATGAAAGATGTAGAAATATCGGGCAGAAAAACAGAAAAAATCACCAGAATCAATACTGGTGTTACTACCGTTACACCCAGACAGCTAAAAATGCTGCCCAGCTCAGGTGGCGAACCCGACTTGGCACAATACCTTCAGGTGATACCTGGGGTGGTTTTTACCGGAGATCAGGGTGGTCAGCTATACATCCGTGGTGGTTCACCTTCGCAGGTGGGTATCTATTTGGATGGGGTTACTATTTACAATCCTTTTCACTCGATAGGTCTTTTTTCGGTTTTCGAAACAGAAGCCATTCGTAACGTAGATGTGTACACTGCTGGCTTTAGTGCTCAATATGGCAATCGTACCGCCGCTATTGTAGACGTTCACACCCGCGATGGCAACAAAAACAGAACTTCAGGTTTAGTATCTACATCGCCCATCATGACTAGGGCTATGCTGGAAGGGCCATTGTTAAGGTCTAAAAAAGATAATGGTGCTGGTATTACTTACCTCCTAACAGCAAAACAAAGCTATCTATCCGAAACTTCTAAAGCTATATACGGTGGTCTTGGAGAACCATTTTCTAGTGGTCTTCCATTCGAATTCAGAGATTTGTATGGTAAAGTAACTTTCAATGGCGATAATGGATCTAAACTAAACCTATTTGGTTTTAGTTTTGATGACCGTGCAAATCTTTTAGACGACTCAACTGGTTCTAAAATTGCCGACTACAAATGGAAAACAACAGGTGGTGGTGCTACATTCGTAGTGTCGCCATCCAGCACATCAGCACTTATTGATGGTAAATTTGCATATTCCAAATACAACATACAGTTAGATAAGCTATCTGCTGGCACAGATACGCTGCCTCGCACCAGCGAGATAGGTGGCTTTGAGGCCGCTATCAACTTTACTTACTTTTTGCCTAACTATAGCCAGCTAAAATATGGTGTGGAAATAAACGGGATGAACACATCACTTAGCTACTACAGCGGAGCTGGAATCGCTACCACACAAGACCGCCAGAGTACAATTGCATCTTTGTATTTCATGTACAGACAAAACATAAACAGCAAACTGATTTTCGAACCAAGTTTGCGTTTTCAGTACTATTCAGAAATCAATCGTTTTTCACCGGAGCCACGTTTGGGTCTTAAGTACAATGCATCAAACTCTGTACGCATAAAAGCAGCAGGTGGTGTCTACTCTCAAAATATAGTAAGTACAAAATCTGATATAGACATAGTAAACCTTTTCTCTGGTTTCCTTCTTAGCCCCGACCAGCAAATCAGAAATCCTGACGGTGAGTTAGTAAAATCTAACCTTCAAAAATCATATCATGGCGTAGCAGGTGTAGAAATAGACATAGACCGCGTAGAGTTAAATGTGGAGCCATGGATTAAATACTTCGGACAGGTAAATGAACTGAACAGAAACAAAACCAGAACACAAGATCCTGACTTTGTAGCTTCTACAGGTCTTGCCAGTGGTATAGATGTATCTGCTAAGTATAGTAAAGACAGAGTATACTTGTGGGCAGCTATGGGCTATCAGATGGTTAACTATACTGGCATAGATGCCAAGGGCAACAAACAAACCTACCCCACCCCATTTGACACAAGGTTTAATGCCAACATAGTAGCTTCTTACACTGCAGGTCGCAAAAAAGACTGGGATATCTCTACCCGTTTCAATGTTCGTGCACCATTCCCATTTACACAAACTCAAGGATTTTATGAAAATGCCAACCTCACCACAGGCGGTCTTGGTAGCAATCCTCTTAACCAGAACGGTAACATTGGCATTGTTTTTGCCAATGACATTAATGGTGGGAGACTTTCTTATTTTCATCGTTTAGATTTCTCTGTAAAAAAACAATTTGTATTATCTGAGAGATCTAAGCTTGATGCCACATTCGCAATTACTAATGCATACAATCGTCAGAACATATTCTATGTCGATCGTATTACTAATGTTAAAAAATACCAATTGCCATTTTTCCCGAGCTTCAATCTGACCTGGAGCTTCTAAAAGCAATAAATGAGCCTGAAAAACCAAAGATATTATCTGTTGTCTATAGCCTGTGTGGCAGGGTTGAGTATGTATGCTCCGGCTCATGCTCAGGTGCATGTAT
>JBIKKS010000317.1:0-3410 GCA_044360235.1 Flavipsychrobacter sp.
GGTACGTTCGCTTTCGGTATCTAGCGATGAGGTGGCTTCGTCTAGTATCAGTATGGGTGGGTTTTTGAGTACGGCACGAGCTATGGTTATCCTTTGACGTTCGCCACCGCTGAGGCGCGCACCACGGTCACCAGCGGTGGTTTCGTAACCTTCGCTTTTCTGACGAATGAAGTTGTCAGCATGGGCTATGCGGGCGGCTTCCTCTACCCGCTCCGGGGTGGCTCCACCAGTACCAAGGGTGATGTTGTTGTAAAGGGTGTCGTTGAACAAGATAGGGTCTTGGCTCACTACACCTATCAGGCGGCGTAGGTCATCGACTTTGCAGTGTTTTATGTTAACTCCATCTATGAGTATTTCACCAGCTGTGACATCATGAAAACGGGGGATGAGATCGACCAAGGTAGATTTACCCGCACCAGATGCTCCTACAAGGGCAATGGTTTTGCCCTTTTTTATAGTAAGGTCTATGCCATTGAGTATTTGCTTGTCGCCGTAAGCAAACTGCACGTTTTTGAGGGTGATGTTGTCGTTGAATGATTTGATAGATACTGCATTGGGCATATCTGTAATGGCGTTTTCTACCGCCAGTAGCTGCTCTATCCTGTCGAGTGCGGCAGTACCTTTTTGTACATTAGAGAAAGCAGAAGATAAGTTTTTGAAGGGTGCGATGACCATCCAGAACAAACCAATATAAGTAATAAACATGGGGCCAGTGAAACCAGTATTGGAGAATACGATTCTGCCACCAAACCATAGTATAATACTGGCTACGATAATGCCCATGGTTTCGGAGAGGGGAGAAGCCAGTTCGCGGCGGGCAGCTATGTAGTTGCGAGTGCGAAACAGCATATTGTTGAGCTTCATAAAGCGCAACTTCTGGTGTGTTTCGGCATTAAACGCCTTTAGCACACGCATACCTACGAGGCTCTCATCTATCACCTCCATCATCGCGCCTAGTTGTTCCTGTGCAGTGTTGGAGGATTTGCGGAGCGACTTGCCTATACGACCTATGATAATGCCCGCAACGGGTAAGAACAAAAATAAAAAGAGCGTAAGTTGATAGTTCATACTTATCATTACTCCTATGTAGATGATAATGGACAGCGGCTCGCGAATGAAAACTTCCAACACACTCATGATAGACAATTCTACCTCATTTATATCGTTGGTCATACGAGATATGAGGTCTCCTTTACGTTCTTCTGTAAAAAAACCTATGGGCAATGAGAGTGTTTTGGTAAAGAGGTCGTTGCGTAGGCGGCGAAGCACTGCATTGCGCAACGGATTGAGGATATACAGTGCTATGTACAGAAACAGGTTTTTGAAAATGGTGAATACCACCAACGCTATACACACATAGGCTAGTGCGGTCATTTTATCCTGCTGCAGCATGATGCCATTAATGTAGGCTGTAAGTTGCTGCTGAATGCCCATATCTGGTGTGGGCTTAACAGAGCCTTTGCTAACATCGAACAGGACCTGCAATACCGGGCCAATCATGATGATAGTAAGCAGCCCAAAAAGGATACCCATAAGGTTGGCAGCAAAATAGAGCATTATTTTGCCCTTGTACTCAGCAAGGTATTTTAGTAGTCTTGATATTTTTTTCATGTATAATGCGGCAAAATTACATTTATTACCAGAGAGGATATGTAAGAAATATTTGTGAAAGTTTTTGGGGAGGGGGGATGAGTAGGATGAAGGAACAATCTCATCAGAAATCATTCAATATAGAGACTTCAAAAAAACAGTCAGGATAACGGATATATTACCATAAAACAGAAACTGTGTAGCAATAAAAAAGGCGCAAAAATTGCGCCCAAAACACATTTATAGGATTAGTTCTATTTAGCCAACGCTACTTTTTTCATGTATTCTTTGGCTTTTTCCAGCTTTTCAGGAAATAATACAGTGTCTTTTAGTTTATTAGCTACCAAAGACAGTAAAACCTTTTGCGGCACTTTTACCAAACTTTCGGTGTTATTTACTTTAGTTTCCATGTCGCAAAATTATTCTTTTTTTGCAAAAAACAGTGTCATATTTTTTATCTTTAACATATCCCTCCTTTTTTACAGTGCCATCTATTTGCGTTAGCCCTCCCTCAAATTCATATTCTTTTATTAAATCATCATAATTCTTGTCAACGTAATACCGATATGCATTTATTCTTCTTTCTGTATTCTTACAATTATCAACACAACCTTTATTACAATTAGCCATGCATTGCTGCACATATTCTTGTTTTGTGTCGCTACCTTGAACCATCATTGTAGCGTCCGGATTAGATTCAAAGAAAGCTGGAATAGTGCCTAAAACAGTATTAAATACCGCATAGTGGTCACCATTATTCGAGTCGGAAAGGTCGTTTAATTGTCCGGATTCTAAATCATAATCACCAAAAGCTAAATTATACAAACTACCTGCATGGTACTGCTCTACAAATTGGTACTCAATAGCCTTAACAATAACAGTTTTGCCTATGCTGATAAAAAGGTATTTATTTGAGATATTATCAGAAAAGTCTTCTGTCTGATATGCATTCGGATATCTAGCCACAATCAAAATTTAGCGAATATAGCAAATAGTTCAATTGTACTGTTTTACTGGCTTTTAATTTTCATACCCATTCAAAGACAAAATTTCTTCCACTCAGGCAACCATCAACCTTATAACGGCATATATTACTGTAGCTAACACACAGCACAGGCACACAAATGACGGCACAAAAGGCGATAGAAGGCTGCAAAAGGCAGGACAGGATATGCCAGAAGTATGTTTTCGACCGATGGTCGGAAGGGATGCTGCTGCTATGTATGCGCTATGTAAAACACCTGCCCGATGCCGAGGAACTGATGCTGAATGGTTTTTACAGTTTTTTTGAGACCATAGACCGATTTGTGTACAATAGTGATGCAGGTATAACAGCCTGGCTGAAAAAAATAATGGTGAATCAGTGCCTAATGTTTCTGCGAAAAAAAGGAGCACTAAATATAGCACCAGAAGAACATGCAATAGAGATAGCAGGTGAAGACTCGTTTGAGGCAAAGATGAATGCTGCTGAGCTGTATAAATTGATATTGGCACTGCCTGCAGGCTACAGCACTGTTTTCAACCTGTATGTGGTAGAGGGCTACACACACAAAGAAATAGCAGGCATGATGGGGATCAATGAGGGAACATCAAAATCGCAACTGAGCAAAGCAAGATTGATGCTGCAAAAAGCAGTAATGAGCAAAAAATAAGTGTATGAATGACAAGCAAATACAAGATAAACTGGAAGGGCTGAATGCGCTAGAGGGGGGTATAGTGTACGCCAAAGAAGATGCATGGGATAAACTGCAGAGCCGCATGGACAAGCCTGCTAAAAAAATATGGATACTTCCCGCTCGTTTGGCTGCTGCAGCGGCGCT
>JBIKKS010000013.1:0-12248 GCA_044360235.1 Flavipsychrobacter sp.
TCTTACTATTGAATTCTCCTTTCTTACCGCCAATCTTATAGAAAAATTTGCTGAAGGTGGTCAAGTTACAGTGCTTATAGCGGGTGCTTTATTTATGGTAATGTTTGTATGGTACAAATCGAGAAAAATCAAAAATCGGTATGTCGAGTTTGTACGTCTTGATAACTACATACCTATCATGCAAGAATTAAGCATCGATTCGTCTATACCAAAATATGCTACTCACCTTGTGTACCTGACTAGTGCCAATAATCCTAAAGAGATAGAACATAAGATATTGTACTCTATTCTTTATCGCAAGCCCAAACGTGCTGATATATACTGGTTTGTGCATGTAGATGTATTAGACGACCCATACACTACCGATTATGTGGTACAAACCATAGTGCCTAATGAGATAATACGGGTAGAATTCCGTCTTGGTTTCCGTATGGAGCATAAGATACAATACATGTTCAAGATGGTAGTAGAGGAGATGGTAAACAACAAAGAGGTAAATGTGGTGAGCCGTTACGAGTCATTGAGCAAGAACAAAGTAATGGGAGATTTCCGATTTATAGTTATGGAAAAGTTCCTATCCCGCGACAATTCATTGCCTTTGTGGGAGCGCTTTATGATGAGAGGCTACTTTATACTAAAAAGATTCAGCTTATCTGAAGAGCGTGGGTTCGGTCTAGATCCTTCGGATGTTACACTGGAAAAATATCCAATTATAGTCTCTGCAACACCAGATTTTAATCTGAAAAGGGTAGAGGAGTAATTTTTTAATTTCATCAGTATATTATTTTGGTGCATTGTCTATACCAGACAATGCACTTTTTTTTTATTCTTCCAATAAGGGTAACCCAAATTCTAACCATCTTCTAATACTGTGCTTGATTTTTGAATGATTTTATTACATAAATTGCATTTTGTAATTTTTAAACAGTAATTAATTCTGAGAAAATGAAAAGAAATACGCAGTTTTTGTGGGTGATGCTTTTGATGTGTGCGTCAGCGTTTAATGCAATGGGTAACACCCCCATTGAAGCTTTTATACAACGAATGAAAACCACTAACACCTTTGTACCGGTTAGTAATTTGTGGCAAGCAGATAATAATTTTGACAAAACAGAATTACTGAAAAATGTAGAAGAAGCGCAACCTTTGCTGATAAACTATGGCAATATTGCACAGTTTATGAAGCAGAATAATACTGCTATTAATCTTATAATACCTGGAGTGAATGGTGGGTCTTATACAATAGAACTAGGTAGATATGATATCTTTTCAAATGATTTTCAGGTTCATGCTCACGGCACGAATGGCGAAGATACCTTGGTAGATTACAAACCAGGTTTGTATTACAGAGGTGTTGTGAAGGGTTATCCGGGTTCTGTAGCAGCTTTCTCGTTTTTTAACAACGAAGTTTATGGTGTATTTTCCATACCAGATGAGGGCAATTATGTGTTGGTGCCTAACAGTATGGTGGGTAAGGAGTATGACTACAACCCCAACTATCTGTTGTACAATGATGTAAAAGTAAAAATTAAAGATTTGGCTCCAGGTTGCGCCACAGACCAGCTACCAGAAATGTATGGTGATAATAATGCTGCTAAAACCACTACATTTTTAAACCAAAAGGGATACAATAGCTGTACTTACGTACGAGTGTATGAAGTGGCAGACTATGATACTTATGTAAAAAAAGGATCTAGTGTTACTAATGTTACCAACTTTATGACTGCACTGTTCAATAATCAGAGTACAGTATATCGTAATGAAGGGGTGCCAATTGTGCTAAAATACCTGCAGGTAAACACTGCCACAGATATTTATATGTCTATAACAAGTGCACAGTCTATCAGATTTCTTCGCAAATTTGGCTGGCAAACAAAAAATGTGATGCATGGTTGTGATGTAGCGCTGTTGGCTTCTACTCGTTTCGGTAGTTTAGGTGGCGTGGCATGGGTGCGTGCTATGTGCAATTCTTATAGTTCTTTCGATTCTAGTGGCCCGTACGGTTACTCTAATATCAGCAACTCTGGTATCACTAACTTTCCCTCTTATAGCTGGAATCTTATGGTTATGTCGCACGAGATGGGGCATATAGTAGGGTCACCACATACACACAGATGTTGCTGGAATCCTCCTGGTACAGGTACTACCGCAATAGACCGTTGTCAGACATTGGAAGGGTCGTGTCCTAATCCGTCTCCTCTATATCCTGTAGGTGGTGGAACGGTGATGAGTTATTGTCACTTGCAGAGTGTGGGTATCAATCTCAGCAGAGGATTTGGGCAACAGCCCGGCGATACTATACGCCGTCAAATACGCAACAAGTTTTCTAATACGTGTGGCGCAGCCTACAATCCTGTAGTAGCAATGGCAAAGGCCAATAGAACTATATCTGCAAACCGTGAGTGTACTAATATAAATGCAGGAGATACTACCACATACTACTGGTGGGATAAAAACACAGCTGCTTATGATGATGATACGCTGGTATTGATAGTGAAAAAACATGGCAACAACATAGGTAATCTCGATTCTGCTGGCTTTTCGGTAATAACTGGTTCTGGTGCAGGATTTGGTTCTGGTACAGCCGATACTATTACGTTCCCTACAGGTACTGTTGGCGCACCTACTGCGGCTTATGCTATGCACCGCTACTGGAAAATAACGCCTACAGTAGCACCGGTCACTCCTGTTACAGTGATGTTTCCGTTTACCAACACTGATACAGTAGACATAGACGGTAGTGTGAGTGGAAGCATAGTAGCTACAAAAATGAGATTGTACAAAGTAAATGGTGTTGTTAATCCTAACCCAGCGATGGACAGTGTGCGATTTGCAGCACCTACAGCGGTCAATATATTTACAAATGCCGCTACTGCATCTACAACCAATTGGGCACTTACCACTCTCAGTGGTACTAGATTTGCGAGTTTTAAAACTGCCAACCTAAGTGGTGGTGGTGGTGCATTTTACCCGAATTCTTTTGCATCTGTTGCCGATATAAACGGTAACAATGCTACCGTGCTCATCTTCCCAAACCCTACTAACGATGAATGGAATATAAATATTGATGGTATAGCTGCCAACGAAATACTGACAATAAGATTATACGCTGCAGACGGCAGATTGGTACTTTCGCAGCAGTTGCATGCCGGTGCTGCTAATACCGTTAGTGCAGCTACTTTGCCTACGGGTATGTATTTCTATCGCATAATAGGTGGTAACAATGCATTTACTGGGAGTTTGTCTAAAAACTAATCTTTTATAAATTGGTTATTGAAATGGGGGTGTTAGCGCATCCCCATTTTTATGTTATCAACTTTTGTAGCGTTATTTGTTACATTATTATTTCAATTAGTTTATGTTCTCTATTTCACGCTACCTTTGTATCAACCTAAAGTTAATTTGGGTTTTTTTAAACTATCATTGAAATCATGAAAAAACTATCTGTATTATTTTTATCGTTTGGTGTACTGGCGTCTGCCTTTGTTTTTTATGCCTGCAAAAAAAATGCTAATGGACGCAATACATTAAGTTTGGTAGATGATGCTACTGTAACATCGTTGTCGGGTCAGCAATACACAGAGTTTATTAATACTAATCCTCCAGTAACTGGTACACCAGAGGCAGATATGGTGAAAAGGGTAGGGGCTAAGCTAACCGTAGCTGTGCAGCAATATTTGTCAGGTATAGGTAAGGCAGACCTTGTAAAGGATTACCAATGGGAGTTTAATCTTGTAAACAATCCGGAGGTAAATGCGTGGTGCTTGCCGGGAGGTAAAATAGTAATATACAGTGGTATACTAGCACTGGTGGCTAATGATACAGACCTGGCAGTAGTAATGGGACATGAAATAGCGCATGCAGTACTGAGACATGGCAATGAGCGCATGAGCCAGCAACTACTGGTGCAATATGGCGGAACTGCTCTGTCGGTTTTACTGTCATCTAAGCCTCAAGAAACACAGACATTATTCAACAGTGCTTATGGCCTCAGTAGTACATTAAGTGTGCTGGCATACTCGCGCAAGCACGAAAGTGAATCTGACGAAGCTGGGCTTTACTATATGGCTGTAGGCTCTTATAACCCTAATGCAGCGGTTGGTTTTTGGGAACGTATGAAGGCTGTGAGTGGCGCATCTACAACACCAGGTTTTCTGCGCACACATCCCAATGATGACGAGCGTATCAAAGACATAAAAGCATTATTGCCTAAAGCAATGACTTATTACAAGCCGTAATAGCCCAGGTAGTTAATATCCGTATTTCTCTTTCCAGCATTGCCTTAAGTACTCTCTCAGTCGGGCTTCGGTAGCATTGTTGCCAGGGTCGTACAATTTTGCACCACTTATAGCATCTGGTAGAAACTCCTGTGCAACAAAGTTGCCGGGGTAGTCGTGTGCATACTGATAGCCCTTGCCATAATCTAGCTTTTTCATAAGGCCGGTAGGTGCATTTCTTATGGCTAGTGGCACGGGTAAATCGCCTGTTTTTGCTACTAGATCTTGAGCTTTGTTTATAGCCATGTAGGCAGCATTGCTCTTTACTGATGAAGCCAGATAAGTAACTGCTTGGGATAGTATTATTCGGCATTCAGGGTAGCCTATCATCTCTACTGCCTGAAAACAACTGGTAGCCAGCAGCAATGCATTAGGATTGGCATTGCCTATATCTTCGCTGGCCAGTATTATGAGGCGGCGAGCTATAAACTTAGGGTCTTCACCACCTTCTATCATACGTGCCAGATAGTACACCGCAGCATTAGGGTCGCTGCCTCTTATTGATTTTATAAATGCCGATATGATGTCATAATGCTGTTCACCTGTTTTGTCATACAGTGCCAATTTGCGTTGAACTATGTCTTGTACAACAGCATTGGTGATAGTTTTGTCGTCTGAAGGCAGCGATCCTGCCACGAGTTCGGTTAGGTTGAGCAGTTTGCGTGCATCGCCTCCACTTAGCTGTATCAGCGCATCCCACTCAGTTATATTGATATGTTGTTGTTGCAGCCATTCATCTCTTTGAATCGCTTGCTCTACTAATGCTTTTAGGTGATGCTCAGTAAGTGGCTGCAGCACATATACCTGACATCTGCTCAGCAATGCGCTTATTACCTCAAACGATGGATTTTCGGTAGTAGCACCTATAAGGGTTATAATTCCTTTTTCTACAGCACCCAGCAGGCTATCTTGTTGTGCTTTGTTGAATCTGTGTATCTCATCTATAAACAACAGCGCATGCCCTGCTTTGCGAGCCTGTTCTATCACATTTCGTACTTCTTTTACACCACTATCTATAGCACTCAGTGTAAAAAAAAGCATATTCATAGATTTGGCAATTATCTGCGCCAGAGTGGTTTTTCCTACACCGGGTGGTCCCCAAAACAATAAGGATCTGGTAGCGCCATTTTGTATCATTTGCTCCAGCACTTTACCTTTACCTACCAGATGCTCCTGCCCTATGAAGTCCTCAAGGGTCTGTGGGCGCACTCTTTCGGCAAGAGGTATGTTAATGTCAGGCATATATTTGTGTTTGTTTTTTGTTTTTAATACCTAAATTAGCAACATGGTACTTAGGACATTTATGCTATCCCTTTTGCTCGCTGGTCATGTGTCAATGCATGCTCAGGAGACTGTCAAATCTACACAAAATACACCCCCTGCCAATATTGATTACAAACAAAAAGATGCACCTATGCCAGGGCTTCTTTTTTTAGCCTATCACGACTCCACAGGTGGTATAGACAAAGTAACCCTGAATAAAAAAGGAAAGATTAAAAAACACAAAAAGCAATCTGAACTACAAGAGCAAAATAGAGGTTCGTTTTATCAGGTAGCTGACAAAGAATTGAATAATGGTGCCAATCTGTTTGTGATGATGTTTAACCCTACTTGTCTGCACTGCGAGGATGCCACCTTCAAAATAGAAGATAACATAAAGCTTTTTAAGAAATCAAAAATTGTGCTATTAACTGGCGAAAAATCTAAATTGTACATTCCTGACTTTGCACAACGTCACCGCATAGTCCGTTATCCGGCAATGTACATCGGGTATGATAGCTCTACCTTTATTGATGACGTTTTTTTGTACCAAACACTGCCTCAACTTAATATTTATAATGCTGAGCGTAAGCTGATAAAGGTATATTGTGGCGATGTGCCAATAGATACGCTGAAAAAGTTTATACAATAATACTCAACGCACACCAAGTATTATAGGTGTAAAGTATAATGGCATCACTGAAAGTTTGTTTTAAGTGATGCCATTATGTTATGCTCCTTTTGTAGTTACATAAGCCTTTATTTTTCTTACATAATCAAAGTATCCTGTCTGCATTCTATACCAGAAAGTGGAAAATGTCAAGATGAATATCCCCAAAAAAGTGAAAGTAATTTTTAGGTCTTCACTGGTAAGGAATAAAACTATTGATGCTGCAAGAAGAAATACACAAAATATCATTATTAGCTGAGGTCCACCAGCATCTAGCTCTCTCAATCTAGATCGCATGATTACTTTAGTTTTTCCGTTTTCTTCTTTAAAGTCCAATATTGTAACTGGCAATGTTTTGATTTCATTTACCTGCTCAGCATGGGGAATAATAGTAAGATTGTATTCAGATTCTATTACCTCAAAGTCAAGATTGTGAATTTTGACGTGTTTTCCTATCAGTCGATTCTTAAATTCATCTTTGGGGATGTTGATTGAAAATTCGTGAGTTCGTGTGAAAAACATAGGCCATCGTTTTTAATTGGTTAGAACTATTTTAACAGAAAATTACTATTTTTCACTGACAATTCAAATTTAACCAATAATTATTTTCAAACTGCCAAAATTACGCCACAATATATTATACGACCTTGTTTATGAAAATAGCTGATTTACAGCATAAAATGGAATAGTTCATTCTTATTTCGTTTTTGGTTTTCTTTGTTATCATTTGCGTATCCATCATTACTTGTGAAATTATAAAAATCTTCACTATAATCTAATTTTAACAATTTTTATTTTACTGGTTCAACCTGTAAAAAAAATAACCCAAAATGTTTTTTAACTGATTGTTGATATTTTGCATAAGTGGCATGATATTTGTTGTAGAAATGTCATAGTTTTGTTTGTAAATTATAAGTACATACACTTTACTAAAAGTCATTCAATAATATTTTTTAAACTCAAAAAAAACAACAAAATGAAAAAACAAATTTTACTATTTACTCTTTCGGCAGGTATGATTGCTACTATTTTGATGAGTTCTTCTGGAGGTGCTGTTAATGGCGGACTAGGAAACAGAACAGGTGCCAAAGGTTCTACAGCTAGTTGTGCTGGTGGTAGCTGTCATGGTGCTGCATCTGCAGCTACTACTGCTACTATCAGGGTCGATTCTGTTGGTGGTGTTCAAGTTACAAAATATGTACCTGGAATGACTTATACTGTTACTGTAACTGGTGCACATGCTTCAAACAATCGTTTTGGATTTCAGTTTGCTGCCGTTTCTGGTGCAGGTGCTTCACAGTTGCAAGCGGGTACTTTTTCTGCATTACCTACTAGCGTTGCTTCAAGGACTGCTTCTAGTCTAAATATAATAGAGCAATCTGCTGGAATTACAGGTCCTCTTAGTAAATCTTTCTCTTGGACTGCACCTGCTGCTGGTCTTGGAAGCATTTCTATGTATCTTATAGTTAATGCAACTAATGGAAGTGGTGGCCCTGGTCCTGAGGACGTTACTGCCAATACTTCTAAAATACTTACAGAATTGGTTACTTCTTCTGTACCAGTAGTTGCAAATAATGTTACTGTATCTGCATTCCCTAATCCAGTTGTAGGTCAGTTGAATGTGCAGGTGGGAGACATTACTGGCGCATACACTGTCGCAGTATATGATATCACTGGCAAATCAGTAGCTACTACTTCTGTAGCGGCAGGTAATGTAGCCGCTACTACAAGCTTTAACACTTCCAACTGGGCTCCAGGAGCATATATGGTAGTAGTAGAAAGCGAAGGCAACCGCACTGTACAGCAGGTGGTTAAGCAATAATACAATCCTCAATACTCATATTTAAACAGGCACTAACGATATTCGCTAGTGCCTGTTTTTTTATGTCCTACAAATTTCTTTATTTCATCACTACTTGCAACGTTTTGCGTGTTTCTTGTCGCAGTAGTAAGGTATGACCTTTGGTTAGTTCTTCTACTATTTCTCTGGTAAAGTGTCTTACTGTAAGTAGGCTTACCTGCTCATTAATGGTTACTTTGTAGTCTTTACTAAGTGCCTTAATGAGCGGGATTACTTTATCTTCCCGGTTGTCTATACAGGCTACAAAACTGATAGCTGCATTTTGTATCAGGTTTATTTTTACTTTTAGGTCATTAAAAATGCTGTATAGACTACTCAGATTGTCTTCTGTAATGAACGAAAAATCTCTGGTAGTTACCTGCACCAGTACTTGTTTGTCTTTTAGTACTATCATAGGCGGGTAGTGTACATCGCCGGCACCAGCCTTGATTACAGAACCAGTAAGGTTTTTATCCAGAAAACACTTTACATACAGTGGTATATTGTTATTGTGCAGGGGTTTAATCGTTTTGGGGTGTATGATTTGCGCACCATAAAATGCCATTTCTATCACCTCGGCATAGGAAATAGTATCTATTTTCACTGTGCCCGGAAACAGCTTAGGGTCGGCGTTTCTGAAACCATCTACATCTTTCCAAATCGTCACACTATCCATATGCAACATTGCTGCTAACACCGCAGCCGTATAGTCCGATCCCTCCCTGCCCAGCGTCACCGAATCTCCAGCAGTAGTGGCACCTATAAAACCTTGTGTAACTACTATTTTCTTCTTCTTTAGTTCCCTGCCTATCGTTGCTTCAGCTTGTAGTGCACTTCTGTTCCAGTCTATAACCGCATCTCTATATGTATCATCGGTTATCAATACTTTACGTATATCTACCCATGTGGTACTTAAGTTATTTTGAGAAAGGTAGCCATACAATAAGCATGAGGAGAAGAGTTCACCCATGCATACTATTTGGTCGTAAGAATAATCAAATCTTTTATTGTCTGCTTTTTTAATGGCCTTATCAAACCCTACAAACAATACCTCAAGCGCTGCTTTGGTCTTGGCGTAGTTATCTGCATTCAGTAGCGTTTCTGCATAGGCTAGATGCTGCTGTTTCAGTTCACTGGCTAGTTTATCTGCCTCCGTGTATTCTTTATTTACTTCGCATTGCACTATTCGCTCCAGTGCATTTGTAGTCTTGCCCATTGCCGATATTACTATCAACAATGATTCTTTTTCTTCGCTTATTATGGGAAGCAAAGCAGCCATTCTACCAGCGTCGGCAATTGATGCCCCCCCAAACTTGTAAACTTTCATAAAGTGAGCAAAGGTAGTAACGATGCGCATAAAAACACTATCCCACCATTGCCCTTATGTAAGCACTAACACAGTACACGGCATTCCAAACGTAGCAATCTATATAACCTTTTTGCCTCTCATTGCATCTTTCAGCGCGCCTTCCATTACACGCTCTGCATAGGGTCTCGATACATTATTCAATTCTTCGGTTTGGTGTTGTATTTTGTTTTTGTCTTGAGCAGCTATAGCATCACGCAGCAGTTGCATATAAGTATGGGTAGTGGCTACTTCATCTTCTGTCAATGCCTCGCGGTGCTTTTTTATAAACTTTTCTGTAGTGTCCAGCATTTGTTCGGCCTCTGTAGCTGCTTCTACCAGTGCACGGGTGCTTATGTCTTCCTTTGCATGTGTTAGGCTATCCAGCAGCATGTTTTCTACCTCTTCGTCGGTCAGTCCGTATTGTGGTTTCACCTCTATGGTTTGCGCTATGCCACTTCTCAGTTCTGTAGCACTTACTCGCAATATACCATCTGCATCTATCAGGAAGTTTACTTCTACCTTGGGCAATCCTGCAGGCATGCCAGGTATGCCAGTTAAGTTAAATTCCGATAATTTTCTGTTGTCCTTCACCAGGTCTCTTTCGCCCTGATACACAGATATGCGCATGCCGCTTTGTCCGTCTTTCTGGGTGGTGTATTGTCTGCCTGCCTTGGTAGGTATTTTAGAGTTTCGGGGTATCAGCACATCCATCAGCCCACCCATTGTCTCTATTCCCAGCGATAGTGGCGTCACATCCAGCAGTAACATTTCGGTGTTGTTGCCTGCAAGTATATCGGCTTGCACAGCCGCTCCTAGTGCCACAACCTCATCGGGGTTCAGTTTGTCATGCACCTCCTGCCCAAAGAACGCACTCACACTGTTTTTTACCAGTGGTACACGTGTGCTGCCGCCCACCATTACCACCGCATCTATTTGTTTTTTGGTTAGTCCTGCGTCTGCCAATGCATTAGTACATGCAGTTATAGTACGTTGTACCAGAGGCGTTATCAGTGCCTCAAATTCCGCCCTTGTTATTTGTACTTCTTTGCCATTTATACTACCAGTATATAATTCATTTGTAGTCAGGTGTTTTTTAGCTTCCTCTGCCGTGACACGCAGTTGCTGCATCAGCATTTTATCAGTACTATCTGCACTGAGCATTCCACACCAGTGCTGCGCCAGAGCATTATCCATATCATCACCGCCCAGATAGGTATCTCCATTGGTAGACAGTACTTCGAAGATGCCATTGCTGATAGTAAGTATCGATACATCAAACGTGCCACCACCCAGGTCGTAAACGGCTATTGTTTTTTCCTCACCATGTTTAGCACCTATGCCATATGCCAGACTGGCTGCTGTGGGCTCGTTGATGATGCGCAGCACATCTAGTCCGGCTAGTCTGCCAGCATCTCTGGTAGCTTGTCTTTGCGAGTCGTTAAAGTAAGCAGGTACTGTTATAACTGCCTTGCTTACATTGGCTTTCAGTATGTGCTCTGCACGTTTTTTCAGTTCCTTTAGTATGTAAGCAGACAACTCTATGGGCGAATAAAAACGTTCACCCACCTGTATTTTCACCAGAGCGTCTGTGTCATCATCTATTATGTTGTAGGCAAAGAAGCCAGGTTTGTTGCTTACATCCTTGTAAGATTTGCCCATCAGCCTCTTTACAGAGTATATAGTGCGCTCAGGCTCAGTAAGTAGCTTTTCGCGTGCTACACTCCCTACAGATGTATTGCCGTATTCGTCAAAGTGAACGATCGATGGCACCAGGGCCAATCCATCAGTTTCTTTTAGTGCTATTGGCTGTTTGGTATCGCTGCGCACTATAGCTATCAAGCTATTGGTAGTGCCAAGGTCTATACCCACTATAATATCTTCTGTTTGCAAGCTACCCGTTGCTATATTGATGGCTACTTTGCCCATATTTTATTGTTTTTTTCAGATGTGCAAAGGTACGCTACTTCCCATCGCACACTTATGCTTTGTACCTATGCCACTATTAGCAGCGGCATCATTGTTTGGTTATGGCTTATTCTATTCTGCTACATCATAGGCATAATCGCTCATGTATTCATATCTTTTAGTAAGCTTGCCATCAACGCATATAGTAGCCCTTTTTAGTATGTCGCTTACTGGTAGCAGTAGTTCTGGCAGCACATGTTTCTCAAAGTGTACCCCAAAGTATTGCGAAGCATCGCAGGGTAGCTCATTGGGCAGATTATCCACTGCCATCACATCTATAGTATCCTTAGTCTTGGCATATCCTGCCACTTCTTTCAGGCTATAGCGGTCTATCCCAAACACTGGGTCAGCTATCGTGGTCGAGTCCAGCGTTATAGGCACCGACCCTTCTACATCGCAGCTTATATCAGCTATCACACTTATGCGCCAGTCATTGCGTTTTATATCTTCTTTCTCAAAAAGGCGTGCTATTCGCTGTTCCCAGTATATGCCGTTCATCAGCACATCTGTTTGGTTTACATAAGCCGTGAAGAGACATTTGTAAGCTTCTGGGTGTGCATGAAAGTCATCTCTGTGAAACATGTTGTTGTCTTTCCGTGCATACAGGCTTGCACCCTTCAGGTGTGTAAATACCGGATATTCATACTGGTGGGTCAGGTAGTCCATAGGTTCCACCTCTTCTATATCCAGCTTATGCATTACATCCAGTACACCTGATGCTACCTTGCCAGATCCCGTCATGGCTATTTTTATATTTGGCAGTTTTACATGTTCATATGCCTGCACCAGTTCATTATAGCTCTTCACTTTGTGTGCAGCCGGCAGGTCATACAGTCCCCATTTTTTACCATAGGTCATCAGTCCGTTGTGTGCACCCACTATGCCAGC
>JBIKKS010000320.1:0-3384 GCA_044360235.1 Flavipsychrobacter sp.
ATTGGTCATGGCGGTAATGATGCTCAGAAAGTAATGGGTATCATTATGGCAGCACTTATTTGCGACAATCAGATATCTGGCGGTGATCCTATGCCATATTGGGTACCACTTGCATGCTACACAGCTATTTCTATGGGCACCATGAGTGGCGGATGGAAGATTATAAAAACAATGGGTACCCGTATCACAAAAGTTACTCCATTCGAAGGGGTAGCTGCTGAAACAGCAGGTGCTGTTACTTTATTCCTCACAGAAAACCTGAAAATACCCGTCAGTACTACCCATACCATCACCGGTTCTATAATAGGTGTGGGTGCTACCAAACGTCTTTCTGCTGTGCGCTGGGGGGTTACCATCAATCTGATGTGGGCTTGGGTACTTACCATACCCGTAAGCGGGGCTCTTGCTGCTGTGTGCTACTGGATAGTGAGTTTGTTTTAGAAAGCAGTTTTTATTTATTAGCTTCAGTTTTTGCACACCACTTACATTGTTGGGTACACTTTGTTAATGGCATCGGTTCAGGAACTCACCTATAGCTTTTCGTATATATTATGAATGTGCTTACGCACAATCTCTATACTAACAAACATATTGGCTGCAATCTCTTCGTATCTATACCCCATAGATAATAATTGCAGAATTTCTTGTTCCCTCACCGACATTTTGTTACGATTCTTCTTTTCAGGCAACTGTTGAAAAAGTAGTTTATAACCCTACGAACTATTTGGCTATTCATAGGTGCACCACCATTCTTTGCACCAGCTATTGCTTCTAGTATTTTGTCTGGAGGAGTAGGTTTCGTAATCGCCCCTCCGCACCAGTTTGTTTAATTTTAGAATGCTGAATGCGTAGCATACTTTGCGAAATACTCATTTTCGCAAAAAATGTAGTGGATAACAATATAAATAGCTACAACCTATACATCATTCAGTAGAAAACAAAGTATAAAAGGAGTCCGACTTACGCAATACAATACGTACCATTCAGTATTTCGATCGCTTATCTTTTGAGTATCTTCAAAGTAGATATTATAAACCATAAACACTACGCATATTATTGCTCAACCCTTAGCGCCGCCAATGACACCAATCATGTATAGTGAGCTTACAATTGAAAAGTTTTTTAACAATACGCCTCACAATTTTTACGCTACATTTATGTCAGAAAATGAATTATGAGAATAGAGCGTGCAGCACCTGTCAATGAGTTTTTAGCTAAACTTATTTTTCTTGCTTTGCCCACAGCAATACTAAGTTTTTTCTTGCTCCTTCGGGTCAATGAATATTACTCTATACTTCGCAATCAGGCTCTACTGCAATCCGTTTTTTTTGCAGCTGGCATGGGAGTATCTATGCTTTTTTATTCATTCAGATTCAGATTTTTACCTACTTTTTTGATACTTCTCGCCAGCATGTATGGCCTGTATCAGGGGCTAGACCAGTATGAAAGTGGCGAGTTTGATGCTTTTTTCATTGCACGGCAATTTCAGGTGGCTGCCATACTTATAGGTAGTGGCTGGTTAGCTGGTTGGGGCTTCCTGCGCATGAGGTATTGGTCAGTGCTCATATCGGCTGCCACACTTAGCGGCTGTGTACTGGTTATTGCCAAGGGCAACGTAGATACAGTTCGCGGTTTGCTCCTTTCCTTTTCACCAGCTTTACTGTATAGCATCTACCTCATATTTACTGCCGAACAGATATACAATTACAAAGACAAATCTGCCAAGTTTTGGTGGTTTCTTATACGTAGGTTATCGCTGTTTCTCTTACTCGCCATTTTGCTGCTGGGCTCTATCATATACTGGCGCAGAGCCGATATAAAAGCTACTATCGACAACTATGGCGGCAAAGGAAAAGAAGGAAAAAACAGTATGCTCAACAAAAACAAAGACAATTCATTTGACCTGAAAGACTATTCAAAATTGAGTGGTGCACTGGGCAGGAGCAATGAACTGCTGTTTTGTGCTCATATAGACAACTTCTTCCCTAATACCGACGTACCTAACCCGCTTTACCTTACTGCTTTCTACTTTACCAAATTTGATACGCTCACCGAAACATTTGAGCGAGATTCCACTATTCCCTTCAACGACCTTTTCGAACCCGACCCATCTAAAATACCGCTATTCAATACAAGATCAGACTCATCTGTAATAAAAAACAGCCTGGGCGAAAAACTAAGACAAACCGTAGAGGTGGAAATATACTGCAAATCCCTATCGGCATCTACCTACCTTGCCCCTAATGTGGGCTACTTTGTACAACCCATTACTATAGAAAAAGACTTCAGAGATCAGTTCAAATCAGCATTCAGAGCAAAAAGTTATGTATCGGCACTTAACAGTGCATACTTCATATACAACACTACCAACCCTGAGGTACGAAAGTTTCAGGAAATGCGCTTTGAGGTATTGCGAGAGGTTACCAGTTATGAAGGCATGGACCAAAAGTTCATGAAATACTACACCTACATGCCGGCCAATTCTAAATTCGGCAATATTCGCGACCTAGCACATAGCATCACCGACACGGCTAACACCCCAGTAGATAAAGTACTGGCTATAAGAAATTACTTCCTGTCTAAAGACGAACATGGCAAGCGACTATACCAGTACACTGACAACCCAGGCATACCCGACCTGCCCAATGCATCTAAACTAATGTACTTCCTTAATGAGTCGCATAAGGGCTACTGCGCCTATTATGCTGGTGCTACCCTTTTTATGTTGCGCTCGCTAGGCATACCATCGCGCATAGCAGTAGGCTTCCTCACCGAAGAGCGCAGCGATAAAAATAAAGGTTGGTATTGGTATTATGCCAATCAAGCCCATGCTTGGGTGCAAGTTTATTTCCCTGGATATGGTTGGCTCGACTTCGACACCACTGTAGGCAATGACGAAGAAAATAGATCTACCCCTCAGCCCGATGGCACACCACCTATGCAACCACCCAAAGCATGGCTGGCTGCAGAAGGAGTGATTGTTGATGTAGACACCCTGAAAAAAGCGATGCAAATGGCTGTGAAACAGTTTGTGTTTCAGGACAAAGACTACAAACCCGCTAAACCCTTAACCCTAACCATGGATATGAAAGTAGCGGTTATCTATCGCGACAGTATAGCCATACCTCTATCCTCTGTGCAAAAGGGTGATGATGGTACTGTGGTATCCTACTCCGAAACAATGAAAAAACTAGTTGCTGCACCAGGCGAATCCGCAGAGGCACTCACCAAAAGATTTCCTACCGCCATACCTGCCGATGAACTGTACCTGAAACGTAAAGACCTGGCAACACCAAAAGAGAAACCACCAGTACCGGACATAGACAAACCTATACCGCTTAGCACCCTGCTGTGGACAACAGCTGCCACCATAGCAAGCATATT
>JBIKKS010000061.1:0-8221 GCA_044360235.1 Flavipsychrobacter sp.
ACATTTTAATGCAATGGGTAGGGTATACTATACCACTCGCGACAATGAGTGGCTCAATCGCTCATGGATGTATGGTGCAGAGGGGGGTAAATATGTTTTTCAGTATAACCCTGAAAATCCGGTTTTGCCTTTGTTCAATACATATCGTAGTTTATTCTTTCGAGAAAACGATCTTAAGATTTATGAACGTTGGGAGGCAGCAGCTTTCCTCCGTCGCAACTATGGTAATGGGTTCTCTTGGTTTGTTCGCGCATCTTGGCAGCAGCGCATACCCCTACAAAACACTACCGATTACAGCATACTACCAGGCGATAACAGCGGTGTAGGCGACAACACACCACCCACATTGCAAACGGTAGCTACCGTTTGGGAGCCTCATCAGGCTGCACTCTTGTCGGTTTGGTTGTCATACAGGCCCGGTGTCACCTACACCCAGTACCCCGATTATAAAGTGGCAAATGGCAGCCGATGGCCGTTATTTACATTCCATTACCAGAAGGGACTGCCAGGTATACTAGAAAGTAAAACCAACTTTGACAAATGGCGTTTTGCCATCAGAGACGATGTGCGTATGGGGCTGGTAGGTAGCCTCAGGTACAATCTTGTTGCTGGCGGATTCCTCAACAATAACTATGTTTCTTTCCCAGATCTCATTCACCTGCATGGTATGCGTGGGTTTGGTTATACAGCACCATACCTCGAAAGTTTTCAGTTTGCACCTTATTATCTCTTCAGCAACAAAGAAACCCTATACGGAGAAGCTCACATAGAGTACCACCTCAATGGGTTACTCAGCAACAAAATACCACTCCTCCGTCAGGCTAGGTTTTACCTGCTGTTTGGTGGCAATGTATTTTATGCAGGGCAACACCACTACTACACCGAGACATTTGTGGGTATAGACAACATAGGTTGGAAATTATTCCGCATACTCCGTATAGACTTTGTACAGTCTTGGGACAGCAACATGGGTCGTAATTCAGGTATTCGTTTCGGCCTCAACTTCCGTGGCTTCAACACCGCCCGCAAAAGCCCTACCGAGAGTGAATGGTAGGTTGTGGTAAAGAAAATAAGTGTTATTAATCAGAGTTCAAATCATTGCGTACATCTTCCCAATCCAAAAAAACATTTGGATCGTTCGTGATAGCATTACGAGCCTCATCCACCAATTCTATTTGTCTATCTGTTAGTATATTTTTGGATAGCTGATTTTCTACAGTTACGCCTAGTCGTTTAGCAAGATCCATAAACATATCAATCTTATTGTCAGGAATATGAACCGTTAAATGCTGCATGTTTGTAACGCTTTAGTTTAAGCAAAGATAGTAGTTTCATAGAAATCAATCTGCCAATGTGAATGTGTATATTAGCTATGTGTAATTACCTGTTGCATCTCATAAAGTGGCGAAGGCAATGGATGGCTCTGATGATGAAAAACTAAACCAACTGATTTATGTTGCAATTGGTTAAGAAATAAGAGGTGCAAATATCATTAAATAGCCCACTTCCCCACTCCCATACGCACACAAAAAGGAAGGATACAATCAAATGTATCCTTCCTTTCCTATATCTTACTACTACCAGACTATTTTTTAGCTGATGCGTGTATTTGCTTCTTTTCTTTGATACGAGCAGATTTACCTGAACGCTCACGTAGATAGAACAGTTTAGCACGACGTACACGACCTACTTTGTGAAGTAGTATCGAGTCGATGTTTGGAGAATAAAGCGGGAATAAACGCTCTACACCTACACCATCCGACATTTTACGTACTGTAAAAGTCTGTGTGTGACCAGTGCCCTGACGTTTCAGCACATCGCCTTTGAACGACTGGATACGTTCTTTATTGCCCTCAACGATTTTATAATTTACAGTGACGTTATCACCTGCTTTGAATTTTGGGAATTCTTTCTTCGTTGTAAGTTGTTCGTGTACAAAAGCTACTGCTTCCATTAGTTATAAATTTTTCGGACTGCAAAGGTAAGGCAAATGCTGCAAATAAAAAATCGAAATTATATCTTTTTTAATTTCCTGCTACTTTTTTCTTTCATTCTACCTTGCTTTCGCTGTAGTTAGTATGGTTTCTACTATCGCCCTGCAAATATAATCTTATCAAAAACACCTCAAAACAATAATGTCTTTCTATTTTTACCACATCATAGTTAGTCTACTTCAATTATTGGTTACGTCATGCAGCGCCTTAGTGTCATTATTATCACTTACAACGAAGAAGCCAACATAGCTCGCTGCATAGCATCGGTAGCTGGTGTGGCTGATGAGGTAGTTGTGATAGATAGTCACTCTACCGATGCTACAGTGTCTGTAGCTACTGCTATGGGGGCTAGGGTAGTGCAGCACCCTTTTCTGGGATATGCCAAGCAAAAAAACTTTGCCACCACCCAAGCCACAAACGACTGGATACTATCGCTCGATGCTGATGAGGAACTAACACCCGCACTTTCACAATCCATTCTTGCAGTAAAGAATAGTGCAGCACACAATGTGTACAAGCTCCCCCGCCTCACTAATTATTGTGGGCAGTGGATAAAACATTGCGGCTGGTACCCCGACTGGCAAACCCGTCTCTACAACCGTACCAAGGGCCAGTGGGCCGACCGTAAGGTACACGAATACTGGCAGCCCCACACCGCTACCGATACAAAAGGCACACTCACTGGCGACCTTTTGCACTATAGCTTCAGTAGCATAGGTGCCCATCTTCAGAAGATAGAACGTTACTCAGAGCTGGCTGCACGTGCAGCGGTAGAAAATGGTAAATCTGCTTCCATCCTCAAAATCATTTTCTCCCCTTTCTGGCATTTTGTATCTGAGTACTTCATCAAGCTTGGCTTTCTCGATGGTTTTTATGGCTTTGTTATCTGCCGTTTGTCTGCCTACAGTGCTTTTATCAAGTACACCAAGATTCGTCTTTACAGCCGCAGTAAGTAACCTCCGCTTATCCGTATCTGTCAAAAAAACAAAAAGCATCAGCAAAGGGGTTAACCACCCTCCCTGATGCCTCTGGTATTTTATGCTATTTACTTATCCGTTCGAGTGTAGCGCCACGCCATTACCTTCAGTATCTACGAAGAAAGCCATGTAGCCCGTCTCTGGGTCTATGTGTGTTTTAGGCATTGTTACAGTACCACCAGCAGCTTCTACTTTGCTCAGAGCCACATCTAGGTCTGGGTTGCCATTAAAGTATATTTTAGCACCATCAAGGCTGGGTTTGTTCATCTCGCCCTGCACAAGCGCACCCGATACCTTGCCATTGCTGTCTTCTCTCGGAAAGAAAGCCATCTTCATTCCCATCATTTCCATTTCATACATTTCTATGTCAAAAATGGTTTCATAAAACTTTTTGGCTCTTGCCATATCTGTTACAGATATCTCAAACCAGTTAATAACATTTACGTTTGCGTTCATAATACGTGTTTTTTGGTGTGTAAATTTGTACTTACTAAGTTATATAAAATTGTCTAATCTCAACCATTTTGTTTAACTTTCACCCTCAAAATAACCCTGCCTTAATATTTTCATAACAGGTATTCATTTTTTGTTTTTTACCCCTCAATGCACTGACTGTTAGCGGTTTAGCTTGTTTTTGGCTATACTTATGGTGCGTTTTTTGATAACCTTCACATTTTTTGTTTAACTTTTTTGTATTTATTTGTTTAACTTTGTCAACTATTATTTAAACACAATGGAGTCATATCAAATTAACGACCTCGAGCGCCTTACGGGTATCAAGGCACATACCATAAGGATTTGGGAAAAACGCTACAGTCTCATTCACCCAAATCGCACTGATACAAATCGCCGTTACTACGACGACGCCCAGGTACGTAAATTGCTCAATGTGACAACTCTATTGTCTTATGGTCATAAGATATCGAAGATAGCAGCGCTCACTGACGAACAAATACATGAACACATAGAGCACGACTCTTCTGCCACCACGGGCTTGCATGTCAACAATGGTTATGTCAATGACCTTTTGGCTAGTATGTTAGCGTTTGATGAAGTAGGTTTCGAGCGCATTTTTTCTGCTGCTGTGTTGCGTATGGGTATGTTCGATACAATGGTGCAAGTAGTATATCCATTTTTGGCTAAAACTGGTGTACTGTGGACCGTCAATAAATCTGCCCCCGTACAAGAGCATTTTGCTTCTTGTATCATCAAGCGAAAGCTGATGGCCGCTACTGATGGTTTGCTTTCTTCATCGAGTAAGCCCAAAAAGTTTCTATTGTTTTTACCACCATTAGAATGGCACGAGATTGGTTTACTGTTCGCCAATTATATTATTCGCTCTCGTGGCTATCAAACGCTGTATTTTGGGCAGGATTTGCCTACAGAAGACGTGATAAAAATTGTGGGTATGGTTGCTCCAGAATACATCCTTACCTTCTTTGTAGCTGCCAGACCAGCCGAGGAAGTAAAAGACTTTATTACAGCTTATGCAACAGCCGAACCTAGAGCTCATGTTGTAATTGCAGGAAGTCTCGAACTCTTGTCTTCTTCCCAAACAAACTTACCTAATGTGTCGCACATGAAAGGTGTACACGATTTACTCGATCTTTTGAAGTAAATTTATCTTATCTCCGTTTTGGTATTTTTCTGAAAATAGACAAAAATTGAAAAATTTATCAGTCATAGGTAGTGGTTTTTCGGGCATGTCCGCGGCAGCATTTCTGGCGCAGGCTGGTCACAAGGTATCCGTGTACGAAAAAAACAATACTACCGGCGGTAGGGCTAGAGCTTTTGAGGCACAAGGTTTTACTTTCGATATGGGTCCCAGTTGGTACTGGATGCCCGATGTGTTCGAAAAATTCTTTGGCAACTTTGGCAAACACCCCTCCGACTACTACAACCTTATCCAACTAGACCCCGGCTTTCAAATCATCTTTGGCAAAGATGACGTGCTCCCTATCCCTGCCTCGCTCGATGGTATCTACCAGGTATTCGAAAGCATAGAAAAGGGTAGTGCCGACAAGCTCAAAAAGTTTATGGCAGAGGGCGAATACAAGTACAACACCGGTATGAAACAACTGGTGTACAAACCAGCTTTTTCATGGCTCGAGTTTGCCAACCTCGAACTCATTAAAGGAGTAGCCAAGCTTGATGTGTTTCAGTCCGTAAGCAGTCACGTACGCAGCTACTTTAAGGACGAACGCCTTGTTGCACTCATGGAGTTTCCGGTACTCTTCCTCGGTGCCATGGCCAAACAGATACCAGCACTCTACAGCCTCATGAACTATGCAGCACTTTCTATGGGCACATGGTACCCTATGGGTGGTATGATGAAGATAGGCGAGGGCATGCAGTCGCTTGCAGAGTCTATGGGAGTAGAATTTTTTACTAGCAGCGAAATCAACAAAATTCAGGTCAACGGCAGCACAGCTAGTGGGCTCCTCACCGCATCGGGCACACTGCCCACAGACGGTATCATAGCCACTGGCGATTACCATCACATGGATCAGGTATTGCTCGATGCCTCTCACCGCAACTACAACGAGAAATACTGGGAAGGCAAAACCTTTGCACCTTCTAGCCTCATATTTTATTTGGGAGTGAGCAAAAAAATCAAAAAACTCATTCACCACAATCTCTTTTTCGATACCTCGCTCGATGTTCATGCCCGCGAGATATACGAATCGCCGCAGTGGCCTTCACAGCCATTGTTCTACGTTTGCTGCCCCTCCAAGACCGATCCCTCAGTAGCACCTGAAGGCATGGAAAACCTCTTTTTGCTAGTACCCATAGCACCAGGCTTACAAGACACCGAGGAGCTAAGGCAGAAATACTACAACATTATCATGAAGCGTATAGAAGACCTCTGCGACGACTCCATATTACCATACGTAGTCTACAACAAGAGTTATTGTATCAATGATTTTGTTGCCGATTACCACGCCTACAAAGGCAACGCATACGGACTTGCAAATACCCTGCGCCAAACTGCAGTTTTAAAGCCATCTTTGCGCAACAAAAAAGTAACTAATTTATTCTATGCAGGTCAGCTCACTGTGCCAGGGCCAGGAGTGCCGCCTGCGCTTATCTCCGGACAGGTTGCGGCAGAGCAGCTATTAAAAAGTTTGAAATAATAGATACCATGAAACAGATATTCGACGACGTATCTGCCGCTTGCAGTAAACTGGCCACCAGGGCCTACAGCACCAGCTTCTCTCTGGGCATTCATTGCCTCGACAAAAAGATGCATGCTCCTATCTACGCCATTTATGGCTTCGTTCGCTTTGCAGATGAAATTGTTGATACCTTTCACGATTACGATAAACTCACACTCTTCAACGAGTTCAAAGCAGAAACATGGGCTTCTATCAACCGTAAGATAAGCATGAACCCCATACTCAATAGCTTTCAGCAGGTGGTCAATCAATACAACATCGAGCCCGAACTCATCACAACGTTCCTCAGCAGCATGGAAACCGACCTCATGCGCAGCACCCACTCCGGCGACACTTACGACCAGTACATCGTAGGCTCGGCAGAGGTAGTAGGGCTTATGTGTCTTCGTGTATTTACCAACAATGACGATGCACTTTACCACAAACTCGTACCATCCGCCCGCAAGCTAGGTGCAGCCTTTCAGAAGGTCAACTTCCTCCGCGACCTCAAAAACGACTACGAATACTTGGGTAGAGTTTACTTCCCCGGTGTAGCATTTCAGTCGTTTTCAGAGGCAGATAAAAAACAAATTGAGTCCGACATCGCCCACGATTTCGATGAAGCATTCATCGGCATTCGTCAGTTGCCCAAAGACGCACGTTTTGGGGTATATGTGGCATACAAGTACTACCGCAGCCTGTTCAACAAGATACGCGCCTCATCGCCATCTCACATACTCGTGCAGCGGGTTCGCATATCCAACCGCAGAAAGATAGGCCTCCTCGTTACATCCTATTTCAGGCACAGCCTCAGCATATTTTAATAAACCCCCACAGTACGATAACAATGGAACAGGTAATATTAGTAGATACGCAAGACGAGCAAGTGGGTACTATGGAAAAACAAGAAGCACACATCACTGGTCTGCTACACCGTGCAGTATCAGTGTTTATCTTCAATACACAGGGCCAGTTACTCCTGCAGCAGCGTGCTGCCGGCAAGTACCACTCAGCCCTTCAGTGGACCAACACCTGTTGTAGCCATCCCCGCCCGGGCGAGGACGCAGCCGCAGCAGCTCACCGTCGCCTGCAAGAAGAGATGGGTTTTTCTTGCCAGCTTCACAAGTCCTTCACCTTCATCTACAACGCCAGCCTCAGCAATGGCCTCATAGAGCACGAGTACGACCATGTTTTCACCGGCATCAGCAACACCATCCCCGTCCCCGATGCAGCCGAAGTAGCCCAATACACCTACATGAGCCTACCCGATATTAAAGCCGCTATCGCTGTCACTCCGCAGCAGTTCACACCCTGGTTCAGGTTGTGTATCTCCGACTGGGAGGCAGCACTACTCCAAAACTTAACACCACTCACCAATGCTTAGCTGCCATTTTTGACGGTAACTTTGCAGCAGCAATACAGTATACAACCTAACAAAATCAGTACAATCTAAATATTCTTTATAGTATGTGGCTCACTTACACATTAATAGTCGTCGTCACCTTCTTTGGCATGGAGGCAGTAGCATGGCTCACCCACAAGTACGTCATGCATGGCCTGCTCTGGAATCTTCATGAAGACCACCACAAGAAGAATCCCACTTCGTTTTTCGAGAAGAACGATTACTTCTTTCTTATCTTCGCCATACCTGGCATGCTGTGTCTGGCATTAGGGCCCTACACACCTTATAGTTTCCTCATGTTCATAGGGCTGGGCATCACCATTTATGGCTTAGCTTACTTTTTCGTACACGACATCTTCATACACCAGCGGTTCAAGATCTTTCGCAACTCCGACAACTTTTACTTCCGTGCCATACGCCGTGCCCACAAAATGCACCATAAGCACTTGGGCAAAGAAGACGGCGAATGTTTCGGCATGTTATGGGTGCCACTCAAGTATTTTGCCGAAGCACTAAAGCGCAAGCAATCTAATGCCTGATAAAAAACCTTACTTACTAGTCTATTTTTTTTGCATCGTTTTTCACTTTCTGTTCTCCTTTTCTCCACGGTTCAGATTCGTTAGTCAGTGGCGCCACTCTTTGTGCCCTGCCTCGCCGTAGTATCCTTTTTTCTGGTGTGGGATGGCATCTTTA
>JBIKKS010000264.1:0-3958 GCA_044360235.1 Flavipsychrobacter sp.
GTCTGCGGCATCTATCTGTTCAATCTCCCTATCGGGGAAGTCCTCTTTTTCATCTGCATCCCCTAAGCCTGTGTCTTCACCTACTATTGCGTCAGCACCATCATGCCCACCGCCCGTTTTGCCCCCCTTGCCCGCTGGTTTTCGTTGCTGCTCATAGCCGCCATGCTGCTGGTAGGGCTCGCATACCTGCCCCGTTTGTACACCTCAGTCACCTTTATACTACTCGCACTGTTTGTGTCCATTATGCTCTACCGCCGGGTGCCATACCTTGCCGCCTTTTACCTTACATTTATCATCATATTGCTGCCCTTTTTCATTTCCAATGGCATCCTCACCTAAGCCCATACCCCCGAAGCCGTAGTGCGCTACAACGACGCCCACAACCTCGGCATCCGCATGATCACCATCCCCTTCGAAGATACCTTCTACGGCATGCTCATGCTCATGATGAATGTAGCTGGGTATGAGTATAGGAGGAATGCGAATGCAGTAAAGTAGAACGAAGAAATAAAATGAGAAAAGGCAGAAATTGTACATAACATACACCTTCTGCCTCTTGTGCCCAGGACTGGATTCGAACCAGCACATCCTTGCGAACGCTGCGACCTGAACACAGTGCGTCTACCAATTTCGCCACCTGGGCAGTTATGATTTGTGTTTCAGGGAGCGCAAAGGTAAAAAAGTATTTCGAATCTGCGAAGTTTTTTTTGAATTTCACCCCTAATCCTCAGCTTGGCGTGGACTCCCGTCCCCTTTGGTGCAATTGTTCATAGATAGATTTGGCGCGAGTGTTTCCCACTCGTGTCTAACTATCGGCAAGTCTTTTCGACTTGCGTAAAATCCATATCTCAAAATGTGGATAAAATAATCACTGCCACCATCATATTGGCTCGTTATTTGTGGTATATGGTAAAGTATGTTTACTATTTTTCATTGACCAAGTATAACAGCCTGCAACGAAAATCACCGGCATATGCACGCGATATGCAAAAAAGAATAGTATTGATAATCAATGAGTTACACCCTAAAACATAGGAAACAACCGGCAACAAACCGGCAAAACCTATTAGTAGCCATAGCTATTTAGCGAAGGCTACATAAATTAACAATAAACCCAATATGACCACATTACACCAACAAATCAACACACATCATAAGAATCATAATAATCAGGTGATTCAGTGGTTCAGACTAACAAAAACCACCGGCAAATGCACACTATTTGCAAAAATGAATACCATTGATAATCAATCACTTACGCACCAAAAACCATGAAACAACCGGCAACAAACCGGCAAATCATGCAAAACTGTAAACTTACATCAGGACGAAACAGCCACAAAAAAACAGCTATCAGTGGTGCGCCAAAGATAGCTGTTGTAAATATAATGAGATAAATTTATGAGATAAAAACTACTGAGCAATATTGGCAGGATAGTCTTTGTAGCTCCACTTGTTTTGCACCACACCATCTCTTAGCAGCATCAGCCCAGGGTTGGTGCGCATTACAGTTTTGCTCACTGTACCATCTATTATCAGGAAGGGTACATCCTTCATATTCCATGCTTCCTGATAGGTTTCGCATATATCCCTACCAGCTGAGCACGCCACATAGAAAGGTATTTTACGCTCAGCGGCAGTTTTGGCAAGAGCTTTTATTTTTTCTATATTGTCTAGATGTGCCTTAGCAGGTTCACGCAAAAACCATATATAAACATAACCCTCGGCGGTCATTACGTCTTCAGTTATGTCTTCACCGTCCTCATCCGTAAGCGAAAAGTCATGTATCTCAGACTGGCCAGTAGCAGGTTTTACCTCCACTGATTTGCTCGATACAAATTTCCAGCTAGGGTCTTTCCAGGGGTAGTTTTCAGCAGTAAACTCTTGTTTTACACCATTCTTTTCATAAACAAACGAGGTAGCAAATTCGGCATCGGTAGCCCATGGTTCAGGTTTCATTTTCTCCCATATATTGTTGCCTACTTTGTAGGGCAGACAATCGTGGTAGGGTAGGTGATGTAGCACCCACCACTGCGACCCAATGGCAAGAAAAGCACCAAGTAATACTATAGTGAAGTTTATGGCCGACTTATTGAATATCGGGAATACACGGTATCTGAAAATCCACATAAAGAGTACCGCACCAGTAATAGCGATATCCTTGTAAAAAGTAGCAGTATTAGATATTTTTATACAATCGCCAAAACAACCACATTCTTTTATTTTGCCAGAGTAGAGCGCATAACCCGTAAGGAAAGTAAAGAAGATATTGAGCAGCAGCATTAGTGTCACATATAGCCTGAAATAGTTACCCACTATCATCGCAAAACCTGCTATTATCTCAAAAGCTATCATGCATACCGATAGTCCCAGAGAATAGTTGAGCATAAAATTCATGCCCCATACCTCAAAAAACTCATTCATTTTGTACGTAAGACCCAATGGGTCGTTTGCCTTCACCAGTCCGGAAAAGATAAACAACAAACCCACCGCAACCCTAAGAATCCATAAAATTACTTTCATAACAACTGTTGAAGATTGAACTAAAAAAAAGAATAATGGGAATCAATCACAAATATAATTCAAGCGCAAACTACATGTATCTACCTCTATCAGTTAATTTTTAGAAATCAAATACTTACGTTTGTCAAACTTACGGCAAGCAATACAAATTGCAAAGCGAAATAATGGTAGACACAATTAAATAAAACATAAAAGTTTGATGGAACTATATAGTAAAGAAAAGCAACTAACCATCACTCAGCCCATAGTGATGGGTATACTTAATGCCACCCCTAACAGTTTTTACAACAAAGGGAGAGGAAATGATGTAGATAGTTTATTGCATACCGCTGATATCATGCTGCAAGATGGTGCCACCATACTAGATGTGGGTGGTGCCAGCAGTAAGCCCGGCGAACCTATTATTGCCCCCGAAGAAGAGCTAAGAAGAGTAATACCCATCATTGCTGCCCTATCCAATAGGTTCCCCCAGTTATGGATAAGTGTAGATACCTACAATGCTACTGTGGCCAAAGCAGCCGTTGAGGCTGGTGCAGCTATAGTAAATGACATAAGTGCGGGTGCCATAGATCCTCTTATGCTGCCTAATGTAGCAGCACTAAAAGTGCCCTATATAGCCATGCACATGCAGGGTACACCAGCCACCATGCAGCTACAGCCACAATATACCCATGTAGTAGCAGAGGTAAAACACCACCTGAGGCAGGTTTGCGACCGCTGCGCATTGGCTGGTATAGAACAGGTGATCCTCGACCCAGGGTTTGGTTTTGGTAAGACGGTAGAGCATAATTATGAGTTGCTCACTAATTTGGAAGTGCTAGCCACATTGGGTAAGCCCATACTGGCTGGTTTGTCGCGTAAGTCGATGGTGTGCAAGCCGCTGAAAATAAGCCCCGAAAATGCCCTCAATGGCACTACCGCCCTCAACATGGTGGCACTTATGAATGGTGCCACCATACTGCGGGTACATGATGTAAAAGAAGCTATACAAGCAGTAACACTATTTAGTTACATGCACTAGCTATTAGTTTACGCTCTCTCTTCCCATATCTGCGATAGATGCACAAGGGCTTCTACTGCTTTTTGCATGTCTTGCACACTCACATACTCCTGACGAGAATGTATGCCCATTTCGCCAGTAAAGAGGTTGGGGCAAGGCAACCCCATAAACGATAGTCTGCTGCCATCAGTGCCGCCACGTATGCTCATACGCACTGGTTCTATGCCTGCACGCTGGTACGCCTCACCTGCATAGTCTACTACATGTGGGCAGGTATCCAGTATTTCTTTCATGTTGCGGTATTGTTCCTTTACTGCAAAGGTCATAGTAGCACCTGGAAACTGTGCCACGGCTGCCTCTGCTATGGCTTTGAGCCTGGCTTCGTGCACAGCCAGTTGTGCAGTGTCGAAATCGCGAACTATGAACTGTACTGTG
>JBIKKS010000321.1:0-3365 GCA_044360235.1 Flavipsychrobacter sp.
TATCAGCACAAGCAAGTGCGCATTCTTGAGTTTCCTCGTTATGCCACCTTTGCACAGTCATTCCCTAATACCATTCCGTTTTCAGAAGGTATAGGTTTTATAGCTAATGTAGATGGTGATGACAAAGACAATGTAGATTATCCATTTTATGTTACATCGCACGAGGTAGCCCATCAGTGGTTTGCACATCAGGTAATAGGTGCCAATGTAGAAGGCTCAAATCTGTTGTCAGAGTCGCTGGCGCAATACGGTTCTATCATGGTACTAGAGCGTGAATACGGAGAAGATAAACTGCGCAAATTTTTAAGAATAGAGATGGATAACTATTTATCATCAAGGTCATCAGAATCTGAAAAAGAAAAACCTTGGGCCTATGCCGATGCTGGACAAGGTTATATACTATATCAGAAAGGTGGCATATTGATGCATGCATTCAATAAATACTTAGGTGAAGATAGTATGAACCATGCGGTCAAACGCTTCATAGAAAAATATGCTTTTCAAGGACCTCCATACCCCACAACCTTAGAGCTAGTGCAAAGCATAAGAATGTCAACTCCAGATAGTTTGCAGTATTTTATTACAGATGCTTTTGAGAAAATAACTATATATGACAACAAACTAACTGATGTGAAACTAACAGGTAGTGGCTCTAGTCAAATGCTGGAAGTAACAGTAGATGCAAACAAATGGTATGCCGATAGTACTGGTAAAGAAACAAAGGCTACAGGCAACAACTACGTGGAAATAGGCGTGTACAAAGACCGCAAAAAGATGATAATGCATCAAATGTACTTGCTGAAACCAGGTGTCAATAAACTAAGTATACCAGTTGTTGGTAAGCCATACAAGGTAGTAATAGACCCCAGAATGCTGCTGATAGATAAAAAAACAGAAGACAACGAAAAACGACTAAGCAAGGATGAAGAGAAGGCAGATAAATCTACCAGAAAAAGTGCTTAGCAACTAATTTTGCAGGTATTAAAAGGGCTATCTCATGAAAACTGAGATAGCCCCTTTTGTATCATAAAAAACGTAAAACATAATGTTTTGCAAAAAGACAATTTGCTGACATCAAATGTGTGCTTTGTTAGTCCTTATAAGTTGTTAAAGCATTAACTTTGATGCAAATTTTTGGTACACTTGTAACATCATGTACAGGTAGCCAAAGCCAGACATAGCAACAAAATGAAAAAGACACAGATTGTATTGTTATTACTCATAATGGCTTCTATTGCAGTACTTATAAGTGTATTTGGCGATTTTAGCTCTTACGAAACCTTTGCATCCGCAGCAAAAGAACCTAAAAAAAGCTACTATATTATTGGTACACTAGATACTGCTCAGGGTATGCATTACGACCCTAAGGTAGATGCCAATCACTTCACATTTTTTGCTAAAGACAAATCAGGTAGTAAAAACAAGGTGATTTTTAATGGTGAAAAGCCCAGAGACATAGAAAAATCTGAGCAGATAGTAATGATGGGTTATATGGACGGAGACACTTTTCATTGTTCTAAAATACAAATGAAGTGCCCGTCTAAATACAAAAAAGACATGGTGGCAGTAGGGAATAATGGTTGATGAGTAGATTTGTGATGATTGATTTTTTTGTGTTTTAATTTTTGTTATTTGTTATGACTAATACGCAATTCATAGGTGAACATTTGTGGCCCGGGCAACTGGGTCATTTTTTTGTTATAGTATCGTTTGTGGCAGCTTTGTTCAGCACTTTCAGTTACATGCTTGCCGTAAAGACTGAAGGGCTAACTGACGAAAAAAGCTGGCGCAATTTAGGTCGCATCGGTTTTGGGTTGCATACTGGATCTGTAATCGCAATTTTCATTGCACTCTTTTATATTATCACCAATCACCTTTTTGAGTATCATTATGCTTGGGAGCACTCTTCATATGATATGCCATCCGAGTATTTGCTTTCCTGCTTTTGGGAAGGGCAACAGGGTAGTTTTATGCTATGGACATTCTGGCATGCTATCCTTGGGCTTATAGTGATGAAAACTGCCCGCCAGCTCGAAACCCGTACCATGGCTATAATAGGGCTGGTGCAGGTAATACTCACTACTATGATATTGGGTATATATCTGGGGCCAGAAATTAAGATAGGTAGTACTCCATTTATGTTGCTGCGCAATGCCATGCAAAATGCACCCATTTTTGCAATGCCTAATTATTTGGAATTTGTAAAAGATGGCAATGGTCTCAATATTCTGCTCCAAAACTACTGGATGGTTATTCACCCACCTATTCTGTTTCTGGGTTTTGCGCTTACGCTTATACCATTCGCATATTGTATAGCCGCATTGTGGAAGGGCGACTACCAGAGTTTCATAAAACCCACATTGGCTTGGTCGCTGGCTTGCGGTGCGGTTTTAGGCACTGGCATTATGATGGGAGGGGCATGGGCCTACGAATCACTCAATTTTGGTGGCTATTGGGCATGGGATCCTGTAGAAAATGCATCGTTAGTGCCTTGGCTAACATTGGTAGCTGGGCTGCATACTTTGCTTATTTACCGGAGCACCAAGCGGGCTTTTATACTCACTTTTGTGTTGTTGTTGCTCTCCCATTTGTTAGTTTGGTATTCTACCTTCCTTACCCGCACTGGTATACTGGGCAAGACATCTGTGCATGCGTTTACTGGCGACGGCAAAGCACTTACTTACCATTTACTGGCAGTAATAGGATTATTGCTGGTAGTTAGCATAGCTGCCATGGGTTGGAAATGGAAAAAATTACCCCGCATCAAAACAGAAGAAGAAACACTTTCAAGAGAGTTCTGGATGTTTATAGGTGCTGTAGTATTGTTTTTAGCATCAGTACAGATTTTGGTTACTACATCTATACCTGTATGGTCGCCATTAGCTAAATGGATAACCGGTAAAGAATTTGCGCCTCCTACGGATGTTATGTCGCATTACAACAATATTCAGGTATGGGTGGCTATTATTATAGGCATTTTATCTGCAATAGTATTGTTTATGAAGTACAAACATACTGATGGTAAAACGCTTGTAAAAAGTCTTGGTGGCACTGCAGTTATAGCAGGCATCATGACGGGGCTTATTGCTTGGGGTCAGGATATTACTGCGTGGCAATATGTAATAATGCTGTTTTCTTCTTGTTATGGCATAGTAGCCACCATCTATTATGGTGTAGCCATTCAGAAAGTGAAATTTAAAAAATTAGGACCGTCAGTAGGTCACTTGGGTTTTGCTACTGTAATGCTAGGCATTTTGTTGTCTTCCTACAACAAACACGCTATATCGCTCAATACCACAGGTGTTCCTTTCAACTTTAAGAAAAATACAGACCAGGAAACTATTAAAGAGAACATGGAGAATGTT
>JBIKKS010000322.1:0-3359 GCA_044360235.1 Flavipsychrobacter sp.
GGTTCATTCGATGAAATAAAACAACTAGAATCCTCGGGCGTAGATATGGAAATTGATTTGCGTTTGTTTTTGGGCTACTCTGGTTGGGCTCCAGGCCAACTAGAAGATGAAATAAAGGAGGGAACATGGCTCATAGCCAATGCAACTGAAGAAATAATATTTGGCACTAGTCAAAATGACATCTGGAAGAAATCAATATCATTGTTGGGCAAAGAATATGCTTACCTAGCTCATATACCTACAGACCCCCAACTAAACTAGCTGAGGGTCTGTGTAATAATGATGTAAGAAAGTATTTACTTAATATACCCAAGTATTTTCAGCATGCTCTGCGGCGACTGCTCGCGGGCATACAACCAATCTTCAAGATTACCCTCTTTGTCATATTCTACCACAATATGTTTGGGCGATGGTATCATACAATGTTTAATGCCACCATAGCCAGCCAATTGATCTTGATAGGCACCGGTATGGAAGAATCCTATGTAAAGCGGTTCAGTACTTTTTTCTTTATCTAGCTTTGGTAAAAACACAGCATTGATGTGTTCTTCAGAAGTGTAAAAATCATGACTATCACAGGTAAGACCACCTAGGTGCACTTCCTGATATTCTCTATCCCATTTGTTAATTGGTAACATTAAAAACTTTTCGCCTATGCCCCATGTATCTGGCAATGTAGTAATAAAAGAGCTATCTATCATATACCATATCTCTCTGTCGTTCTGCATTTTTTCATCCAGTACACTATATACTACCGCACCAGCTTCACCTACAGTAAACGACCCAAATTCAGTATAAATATCTGGAACAGGAACTTTATTTTTCTTGCAAACAGTTTTGATCGTCAATACAATTTCATTGACCATGTAGTTATAATCATAGTCGAAATTCAGAGAATGTTTGATAGGTAATCCACCACCTATATTCAATCCTTCTAATTCTGGACAAACTTTTTTAAGCTGACAATAAAGATTTAATACCTTATTCAGTTCACTCCAATAATAAACATCATCTTTTATGCCTTTATTCATAAAGAAATGCAGCATCTTCAGTCTGAATTTGTCATTTCCTTTTATCTTATCAACATAAAACTCTAGTACATCTCTGCTTCTGATACCCAACCGTGAGGTATAAAAATCGAAAGTTGGTTCTTCTTCAGCGGCTATTCTTATACCAATATTCACAGGCTCTTTAGCACGAATAGACTTTTTATAATCCTCAAATTCGTTCTTGTTGTCAATGATAGGTATTACATTTTTGAAACCTTCATTAATGAGTCTGGATATATTGCGTGTATACTGCTTGGTTTTAAAACCATTGCATATGATGAATATATCTTTAGTGATTTTCTTTTTCTTGTACAGTTGCCAAATGATATCAATATCATAAGCGAATGAAGTTTCAAGATTTACATCATGCTTTAATGTTTCTTCTACTATAAAGGAGAAATGCGAACTTTTGGTGCAGTAACAATACACATAATTACCCTCGTACTTATGTTTTTTAATAGCATCAGCAAACATTTTCTTTGCTTTGTTTATCTGCATCCCTATTTTGGGCAGAAAAGTAAGCTTGAAAGGAGTGCCGTATTTATCAATTAGCGATTTGATGTCAACCCCATTAAATACAAGGTTTTCATTGTCATTTACATCAAAACCCTCTTGTGGAAAATGGAAAGTCTGATGTACGAGGTCTGTATATGTATTATTCATTTACTATCAACAAGATAATGATTGTGAGCAGAAGTATTAATTAGCCGAACAAAAATAACTATTTGGAAGTATGAAAACTGATTTTTTTTATAATAATAATGGAATGGTAAATTCAGCCTGATTCAGTATACTCTAAATAAAAATGAGACCTTCGGTTTAAACAAACCAAGGTCTCATTTCAGGGGTATATTCCAAAAGTAGAATACTATGGAATCTTCTTATGTAACATCAATAAAGAGATTAAAAACTACTTCTCTTTTGATACGAAACTTAAACTCTAAAATTACTTTTCACCTAATGATGGTTAGGAGTATAGGGGCCGTTGTTTCTCTGATAGTTTTCTCTTTTTATTAATTTGAGTGCAAGATACTGCGGATAGAACCATTAAAATTAAACATCCGACGAACGGTAATAAATACCTAATAAACGGTAGGAATTCAGCTACAAATGGTTTGTTTTGAGCTGTAATAAAGAAACAAATATAAGGCGACAACTATCTACCTAAATCAATAATCTTCAGTAGTTCTGCTTTTATGTTGCGAGCTACTGGGACTTCTCTTTTATCTTTCATTATAAGTATACCTGATGATTCATATCTTAATATGTAATCTAGGTTGACCAAAAAAGAACGATGAACTAAAAAAAACGAGTGTTGGTCTGCAAGATATTTGTATGTTCCTATATTTTGGGTTGTAGTGTATTTATTGTTTTCAGTAATTATTTGTGTGCATTTATTTACACTTTCTAAGTACAATACATCTTTTATATTAACGTAATCTATACCATAATTGCTAGGTATACCTATTTTATCAGACAACTTATAGTTGGTATTTTTCTTAGTATCAAATGAGTGCTTATTTTTTATTCGTTTGAAACATATTTCTATCGCAGCAGTAAGGTCATTATCGTCAATTGGCTTTAAAACATATCCTGACGCTGCTACCGAAAAAGCCTTGAGTGCAAAATTTTCGTGTGCAGTTACAAATATTATCTCGGCCTCGAGGTTGTGTACCAAATTAAGAATATCGAATCCTGTTTTGCCAGGTATAGAAACATCCATGAAAACAATATCGTATGTATTGTTTCTCAAAGCATGCAAGGCATCTTGCCAAGTTTGAAATGAATCTTTTACTATAATATTATCATATAGTAATTCAATTCTGCTTTTCAACAAATCAATTGCATCTTGTTCATCATCAACTATCAAACAAGTGAATTTATCAACCATATTTTATATTTTTTATGTTTATAGTTACAGTAGTTCCAGTAAGGGGTGGTTCTTTGTCGACATAAACAATGTCAATTTTCAAATCCTCATATCTGTTAAAAATATCAATAAGGTCGTTTATCAGGAGATTGCCATAAGATTCTTTTTTGCCAAGTAAACTATTATTTTCTTTTGACTTTTTTCTCCCTACCCCATCATCGTCAATAATACATTGCAATATGCCCTCTTTAATTTTACTTCTGAACTCGATTTTCAATATTCCGCTTCCATCTTTAGGTAAAATTCCGTGGTTAATTGCATTTTCAGCGAATGGTTGTATTAGTAATGTTGGTATTTTTACCAAGTCTTCGGATATTTCTTCGGATACAAATATTTCATAGTTGAATTTGTCTTTGAATCTTGTTTGTTGTAAATCGAGA
>JBIKKS010000014.1:0-12054 GCA_044360235.1 Flavipsychrobacter sp.
AGAAGGCTTGTTAGCTACATATATGATGCGCCTGAGCTCAATACTAAACTTAGAGTTAACCGAATGTTGCACTTTAGCATTTGCTATATTTACAAACGAAACCATAACCAATATCCAATAAAATATCTTTTTCATAATCTCTTAAGTAAATTAATTTATCATTACTTCATAATCCCAAGTATCAAATGTCCGCCACCATCCTACTACATATACAAATGTAACTGTAAAACGAGCTACATCAAAAATACATATTTGATATACGGTCAAAACTCAAGATGGTGGTTTTTATTTAGAATTCGCCTTATCTCTCTGATACAAATCACATAATACCAAAAAGATATTGTCAAGCCTATAGCTAATAGTAAATTACTGAAAATAGGTACGCTGATATGACCACTAGCTATATTATCCTCAAACTGCATCTCAGGTACAAACAAACTAACTACTAAGTGTACCAAAACATAACCTATTGCCACTCCCAAAAAAATATTCCTTTGCTCTTTGAGCATAGTAGCTTTTTTGAATCCCCTGTGTACAAATACACTTACAAACTGCCAAGCCAACCAAACAAAATATATTACCTTGTGAGGCCAAGAATAGAGCATAAAAATGATAAAAACCATGATTAATATACTCTGAATAACAGGATCGGTAATTTTGAAATTGCGTATCTTAGATTTCATAAGGGGTGATAATTAGATTTTACTGCAAATATTGAAACTTTTTTCTGACAGTGCTAATAATATATAGTATCAAACAATGAAAGCAATGATTTTTGCTGCCGGGCTTGGCACCAGACTAAAGCCCTTTACCAACAATAGCCCAAAAGCTCTGGCAGAAGTAAACGGAAAATCGTTGCTGGAACACAACGTAAGATACCTTCAGCGTTTTGGTATATATGAATTGATTATCAACATTCATCATTTTGCAAATCAAGTAATAGACGCAGTATATGATAATGATGGCTATGGTAGTGAAATAACTTTCTCTGACGAGACAGAATTGCTACTGGAAACAGGAGGTGGACTTATTAAGGCAGCTCATTTTTTTGATAAAGAGCCAGCATTTGTGGTTATGAATGTAGATATCCTAACCAATCTGGACCTAGGGAAAATGATAGAAAGTCATAAACAAACTGGTGCAGACGCTACACTTGCAGTAATGCAAAGAACATCATCAAGGCAATTATTGTTTGACGAAAATATGAGGCTATGTGGATGGACAAACAATACCACGGGCGAAAAGCGGACAGCTAGACAAACTGAGATATCAAATCCATTTGCTTTTAGTGGCGTGCAAATACTATCACCTGCAGTTCTAAACCACAATCCGTATCAAGGAAAGTTTTCACTGATAGACATGTATTTGCATGAAGCCCACCTACTGCACATAAATGGCTATGACCATACTGGCAATCTGTTTATAGATGTAGGCAAGCCAGGCAGTGTGGAGCAGGCAGAGTATCTATTTTCTTAGTGTGATCTAAATGTGCAGAATTGTTCTGAGTACCTGTAATGATCTGATATTGCCTAGATGCTGAGCATATTGCTGCAAAAAAGCAATATACCAGTCTATGAGCCTTAGCCTCATTTCGCTATTCATTTGCACTGCAGTTACTTCTTCGTAATGCTCAGCAAGCAGCAATGCTCCCAGTGCTTGCGCATCATCATCGGTAGTATAAGGTGGCACTACTGGTGTATGTACTGAAAAACCACCTTCCTCTCTGTCTAAATATGGAGTACTAGTGCTGTAACCACCTTTAGGTTCGTATCCCAGTAGGCGGCTACATTGTATCATGAAGTACAATGGAAAATTGGCCACATCTCTAGTACTCAATGTATCTAAGGCAATAAAGTATCGCTGAGCAAACTCAAACAAATCTGTGAGAGGGGCATGCTCTGGCAACAACCGCAGCATAAACTCTGCTGAAAACAGAACAATACTGTTTTTCACTACGTCTTCTTGTATTGATGTATAGATATAAGATGCCTGAAACTCACGTATACGCTGCATGTTCTTGTTAGTCTGCATATACACAACCATTTCCAGCAAAGTACCTGGCTGAAAGTAGCTTGATCTACTGCGACTAGCCTTAGAGCTACGAACGCCTTGGACCATATAAGCCTGTATACCAAAAGAAGAAGTAAACAAAGTAACAATTAGGCTCGTTTCGCCATACTTTACCGACCGCAATACAATACCATTTGTTTTCTGGAGCATGGATTATTTTAGAAAAACTACTTTCCCCGTATGCGTCTCTTCACCCTGAGTATCAGATGAAAATATCAGGTACACACCACTCTGTGGTCTATGACCTTTATAGTCAAGACCATTCCAAACTGCTTGACCACCTAGTGCTTTGGTGCGATACACCAACTGACCGTTAATGTCAGTAATACGTACATCAGCATTGGCTACAAGACCTTTTATGGCTATCGTACCCGAAAAACCAGATGGTACAGGATTCGGAAAAACCAATACATTTTCGTTAGATGTGCCACCTTCTGTAGCAGTGCTACGAAAACTCATCAATCCCTGCTCGGTACCTATATACACCTCTCCTGTAATACCGTCTATTGAAATTTTCTGAATTCTATTGGACGGTAATGGACTATTATCTACAGTGAACCGGTAAACAATGCTACCTGCATCGGGCGACAGCAACCAAACTCCATCATCTGTGCCCACCCATTTCCTATTGGCACCGTCTACAGCTATAGTCCGCACATTATTGCCTGCAAACAAAAATCCTGCATATTGATCATATTGCACTACAGGTATCTCTGCGTCACAGGGAGCCTGCTGAGTGAAAGGAGGAGTGCAATTATTTACAATTCCAATACCGTTGGCTGTACCAACCCATATATTATTGTTTTTGTCCTTAGCCAAACAATTGACCGAATTAGATGGCAAATTACCAAAGGTCTTACCAGTACTAAGATGATAGGTGGCATCGTCAGACCTGTCTGCTATAGTACCGTTAGTGTTATATACTGACAAACCACCACCATCATTACCTACCATCCATATCTGATCATTATCGTCTATTACTAAATTACCACCATAAAGAGAGTTAGGCACTTTAAACTTGTACCATTCATTTTCGGGTGTTTTGACATACAACTGATTAAAAGTAAACATAGTGGATGACCATAGATTCTTTTTGCTATCAAGCGCCAACCCAACAATCTGTGTAAAACCACTACCAATAGAAGCACTAGGATCATAAATTACATTCCTATTGTACAGCATACCAGTACCATCTGCTTTGAGCTCATATACCCCATATTGGAAAGAACCCATGTAAGTAGTTCCATTGGCTTCATCTCTGGTTATGAAAGAAAAATCGGATAGGGTGTCAAAAGGTCTGAAAACACCTCTGAAATAATACTTCCAATTTTCACCCTTATAATTGCAAATACCAGATGGATTGTTTGCAGAGAGATATTTATCCGTATATCCTCCATGTGCCACCCATAAACTGCCATTATTGGCATATATATCAAATGAATTCGCATTGAGTGGTCCAGGTGGCGTATAATACCCAAATTCTCTTTTTTCATTAAACCTGAGCAATCCAGCAAATTCTTCTGCAATCCAGTATCTTTTGTCTAGAGTTTGAACAACTTGTCTAGGCCTCATACTATTCATTACTATTGAGTCCGTAACATTACCTGATGTATTAATAATACTTACAAAACCATTAAACGTAGTATCATTGTATTCAGAAATGTACAAATTAGAGTCACTAGCATCTAAATGCATTATAGATCGTCCAGTAGTATACGTTGTCACCATGCCAGTATCTGAGATACGAAATACTGAGTTGTTTGTAGATACATATACTTCGTTGTTCATCAAACAAATAAATGAGTAGGTATAGGATGTGTCAACGTTCTTCCAAATCTGGAAATTCTGCAACTCATTACTATTGATATTTGCCCTATATATGCCCTTACCTGCAATAGCGTACAAAGAATCTTTTCTTGCTACAACTCCTTTTACCGGTATAGTTCGTTTATCTAAAGTGAATTCGTATGTTTCCTTTACACTTACTTTTTCCATATCCACTACTATAATACCCAGAGTAGACGATAGATAAGCTAATCCATCGAGGGTATAAACACTATAAACAGTTTTATCGCCTGCTATTGTTTTTATTTTAAGCTCTGGTAAATTATAAAATGTATTATCCTTAAAGATGTCGATATTACCGTTATTATAAACCAGAATTGTTCTACCTGTAGTAGCATCATATGCTAAACATTGCATTCCAATATCAGACATACCCTCAACCTTCGTATATGCATCTAATTGCTCAGTTACCGAATTATAAACAGAGAACGACTGATTAGATATGGAAAATATTGACTTGCCATCTGTAGCTACTCCTATTGAAGATTTGTAGGGTAGATATGACCTCCAACTACCGATAGGCGATGTCTGAGCAAAAACAGAAAGCGAACTAACTGTAAAAAAGGTAATTAGTAAGGAGATTCTATTAAATATCATTAGCTAAGAAGTTGATAAATATCCTGAATTAGGAACGGAAATAATCAAAATATATTGTGAAACTACAGAACCGACACAAGCTATTCTGCTTATGTTCTAGCTATTATCATAGCTGCAATTGTAAAACATGCAAATACTACACTAGCGATACCATTTGTATTGGCAAATGCTATGCCTACTTTACTTAAGTCATTGGGCTTCACTAGCATATGCTGGTAAACCAATAAAGCTGCATAAAAAACAGCTCCTATCCAATATATGATACTGAAATGCCCCAAAAACCCTGCCCAGAAGACAAAACCTGCTGATAAGATATGTAACACTGTGGAAACCAATAGTGCGTTGCGAGTGCCTATGGCAGCGGGAATAGAATGTAATTTATTAGACCTATCGAACTGCTCATCTTGCAGGGCATAAATTATGTCAAAACCAGAAACCCATGTAACAACAGCAAATGAAAATAACAAGGGAAGTAATGCAAACTCGCCTGTAACAGCCAAATAAGAACCTATAGGCGACAACGACAAGCCTACACCCAAAACAACATGACACAAAGCTGTGAACCGCTTGGTGTAGCTATAAAATAATACAACAAAAAGCGCAACAAAAGACAATTGAAAACAGGCAGAATTGATAAACCAAGTTGTAACAACAAACAATATGCAATTGATTATGGTAAATGCCATTGCCTGACCTGGCTTAATAACTCCTGCTGGTATTTCGCGCTGTGCAGTACGAGGATTAAGAGCATCGAACCTACGATCCAAGTAACGATTGAATGCCATAGCGGCACTACGGGCAAACACCATGCACAGTACTATCTTTACCAACAAAGTCCAATCGAAGGGCATCTGAGAATTTACCTTGGTATACTCCAGATAACCCATCGTGAAACCAATAAGCGCAAATGGCATTGCGAAAATGGTATGGCTAAATTTGACTAACGATAAATAATGCCTGATACTGCGCACAGGTGATGACACTACACTTTCCATTTTATCAATTTATATCTGCCTCTATTCCTATTGACACTGCTTCTGGCAAAGTATTAGCGTGAACAATAATGTTCTTTTGCTGAAAACCAGATTTTCCTGAACTATTAAATACTACTGTTATTTCACCATCACTACCTGGCGCTACTGGCTCTTCCTGAAAATTAGGTACGGTGCAGCCACATGTTACATCTGTTTTCGCTATCATCAAAGGATGAAAACCTGTGTTTTTGAAACGAAATGTGTGTTTTAGTACTTTACCTTCTGGCTGTTTACCAAAATTATATTTTGTTTCATAAAACTGAATGGTAGTTTTAGGCATCTGAGCTACACGCTGACTACGGGTAAGCGTTTGCTCAGGAAAAATTTCCCCTCTATACACTTCACCATCTTTACTATAAAAAATACCCTCTCCCCCACCTCTGAACGTTCTGAAAAGTGAGTTGCGACTCACACCCGTCAACTCAACTATTACCAGTGTGAAAACAGATAGTGTAAGTATGGTAAGTAGAATGGCTCTGTAATTTTTTTCCATTGATTAGTTGCATCTCTTTTATGCGTCTGTAAAGGTAGTTATAATAGCTTATCTCATGAGTCAAATATTGGTAAAGGCTTGTTATTATATAACAAGGAGTCATATACCAAAAAGGAGCATTAAGCTAAAATATTCACTAATGCAGAATAGTAAACTTAGCATGATATTTGCTACCTGCACTCTCCACCACACAGATATATAGTCCTGCCGATAAGCCTGCTACTGAAAGTTGTATATGCCCTAGTTGTGATGACATCAGGTGACGTTGCACTACCCTTCCCGAAATATCGGTGATCGCCACGCTTACTTCATTACCTGTAACATTGCTCCAAGAGACAGCCAGTATATCTTTTGCAGGATTTGGATAAACTAAAACACTACCATCGATTGTAACATCGGCCACATCTATCTCATACACCTTACGCTTATAAAATTCCAAACCACCTTTTACATTTCCTTTTATCATGGCATAGCTACCACTACCGTCTATATCTCCTACAGTCAAGGCAGAGCGACGATTGCCATATATACCATAATAAGTGCTTGGATGATTGTACATACTGTAAGTAGAGTCGATGTAGGAATACCTACCATCTATCAAGGAATAGGTGGCAGCCGTATCGCCTGTCTGGAAACCAGTGTACTGATAAACATTGCCCGAATTACTACCCATCAACAGATACTCGGTACCAGATGGGTCTAACTTGCCAATAAAAGGTGTGGAGTAATTTCCAAAATTTTGTGTTGGATCTGCTTTTGCCAAACCCAATTTTGTTTTTATTAGTTTTAATCTCACTGTACCTGGCGTAGTACTTTCGTTTCGGTAGTACTGTACAAATCCGTATATGTTACCTATAATCAGATCTTTTTTTCCATCTTTATCTATGTCATACACAAACGGTGCTGCATATCCACCCACATTAATGACAGCCCCAGCAAGGTCTTGCAATTGCAACTGAGTTAACTGCCAATCAGGTTGCAATCCATCGCTGGAAGCATTATTTTTAAAATAACTGAGTGTTCCATCAGAATGCCCTACTACTAGGTCTGCTCTGCCATCACCATCTACATCACCTACAGCTGGTGCTGCACCTTGAAAGTTGTGTGTACTAATGTTTATGAAGTCAGTAGTTTGTAATGTAAAAGAGGCATTACCTGGGGTGCTGGTGTTTTTATAAAATGACATCCGGCTTTTTAATATTCCACTTGCCTGACGGTAACCATCTGATCCTACTATAAGATCGGGTCTACCATCCTTATCATAGTCAAACAAGATAGGATAGGATGCAGAACCCAAGTCTATACTTTTATCAGACAGAAAAGAATCAGACTGAAATTGCCAATCAGCAACGCCAGTCACAGAATTGTTTTTGTAATACCATATTCCTCTATAGTTCTCGGCACTTGTACCTGCATTGGGCGCTATTAGCATATCTTTTTTTCCATCCAGATTTACATCTATACTGAATGCAGCCGGCCATGTAGGGATCTCGATTCTCTTACCACCCGTTTGCCACATAGTGTCCTGCCCTATCATAGTATCTACTGCATATCCTGTTTCTGTTTTACCGTTTTTCAGAAAGGTCATTTCATTAAATGATACACTACCATCTAGATAGTCCACATCACCATCCATATCCCAGTCGAAAAGGAATAAACTATTACCAGAGTGAGTAGCTTTACCGGCAGTACCTGATGGTCTCAGTAATCCTGCATTGCTACAGGTATACCCTAATGTATGCTCTCTATAAAAACCTTGATACACCTTACCCCAGCACCTATCCGCTAATCTTATGCGTATGCTGTCACAAGGCAAACCATCTTCAACTTGCATGTTTTTGTAATAATACATATAACCACCAGTGATGTAGTAAGCCACAAAATCTATATCACCATCGCCATCCACGTCTGTGATGGCTGGTATATCGCCAGGATTAACATATGCATTTGCTACACCACCACTGCTCACATCATTACTGTAAAACAAACTACGATAAAATGTAAAACATAATTCGTTGCCTGAGTTATAATAGCCCTTGTATACCGAAAAACCATCACCACCACGATCGAATAGATCGGCAATACCGTCGCAATTATAATCCTTCAGCAACATATACCCATAACAGGCAGGAAATTTGAGTGCGTAACGTGGCGCAAACTTATAGTTAGGCATACCACCTACCATACCAGTGTTGAGCAATGTGGTAACACCCAGCCATGGTTCAAAAACTACCAAATCCATTAACCCGTCTCTATTCAAATCGGCTTGGGAAAACTGCGGATTATTAAATCCACCACACCACGCCAGTGGCAGCTGTTTGCTATACGCAAACACCTTAACTGTGGTATCGTGCTGATAAAACTCCTGAGCACTAACCAAAAAAGAAATTGATATAAATAGCAAAATGAGCAAAAACCTAAACCCTACTTTCATAGAAAAATACATTCTACATAAAGTTAAGGTATTTTAGACTTTCTGCAATCAGCAAAGGGCTAATTTCATCATACCTCATACTTGCGCAGAGGCGAATCGGGCTCTTTAAGAAAATGCTTGTAAACCATTTTGTCTGCTACGGCAGGTAGTAGTTTGCTAAGCCATACTGCCATTTTACCCTGAGTGGTGAGCACTACACTACGTTTTCTTTTCTCAGTAGCGTTAAGTATGTGATTGGCGCAGGCTTCTGAACTCATAAGTTTACTTTCGTCGAGGGGAGTTTCGGCCTGAGTAGAACCATCGGCAATGCGCGCTACATTACGAATATTGGACGCTGTAAAACCGGGAGAAACCCACATAACGTGTGTGCCGGTATGCAGCAACTCTGTGCGTAATGACTCCAAAAAACCCTGCATGGCAAATTTTGATGCGGAATATCCTGTTCTTCCGGGCAAACCCCTGTATCCGGCTATTGAAGATATGCCTACTATGGCTCCATTATTTTTAAGGATGTAGGGCAAACAAAATTTAGTGCAATACACTGTTCCCCAGAAGTTTATATCCATTAGCTCACGTATCACTTGAAGATCAGCATCCTCAAACAATGCACGCATGCTAATACCTGCATTATTAATGAGCACATCTACATCACCCCACTTAGCCACTACAGCCTGCACAAATGCTGCACAATCTGCCTCTTTACTCACATCTGCACGATAGCACATTAGCTTATCAGAAGGCAGAAATAAACCATTGAGCTTATCTATATTTCTGGCACACACAGCCACACGGGCACCACGAGCAAGGGCATCTGTAACCAAAGCCTTACCTATACCAGACGAACCACCTGTGATAACTACTATTTTGTTGCTGAATGTTGCCATAAATACTTTGTAGAGCGCAAATATAAACCAAATACCAGCTGCTACACCCAGTGGGTAGGCTTATAGTACTGCAACATTGCTTCTTCGGCGCTACCAGGCTCTGGTGTATAGTTATACACCCATCTTGCCCTAGGTGGCAAACTCATGAGTATACTTTCCGTTCTACCATTAGTTTTAAGCCCAAAAAGTGTACCCCTGTCATGTACCAGATTAAACTCTACATACCTACCCCTGCGTATTTCTTGCCATTCTATCTCGCGCTGGGTGTAGGGAGTATCCTGACGCTTTAGTACTATAGGTACATAGGCTTCTAAAAAAGCATTGCCATTAGCTTGCTGAAAAGCAAACAACCGCTCACCTTCGGTCTCATCTGCAGCTCTTAGGTAATCGTAAAAAACACCACCTATACCCCTCATCTCATCTCCCCGATGTTTGTTGGCAAAGTAAGAATCGCAGTGCTTTTTATAATCATCGTACAGATTTTCGCCAAAAGGTGTGATTGTTTTTTTGAGTGTACCATGAAAATGACGGGCATCTTCAGGCTGTAGATAATAAGGAGTTAGGTCTGTGCCACCTCCAAACCAACCATCTATTCTCTTCCCTGTTTTATCGTATAGCTCAAAGTAACGCCAGTTGGCATGAACTGTAGGCACATACGGGTTGAGCGGATGTATGACCAACGATAGCCCACATGCAAAAAAATCGCTCTCTGGTACACCAAAGGCAGCTTGCATAGAAGCAGGCAAAGCACCATAAACTACAGATGTATTGACACCACCTTTCTCAAAAATAGCTCCACCAGATACAACTCTGGTTTTACCACCGCCACCTTCTTCACGCTCCCACTTATCCTCCTCAAATTTTGCTTTGCCGTCTATTTGCTCCAGTCCTGCACAAATTTTGTCCTGCAATCCGTGTATATAATCGGTAAAACGTTCCTTCAAATTCATGATCTACTAATTAATCTTATTACATAAACTTATGCACCATATTCCTTCACTGCATCTACAAACGCACGTGCATGATCTACAGGCACATTGGGCAGTATACCATGTCCCAAATTAGCTACATATCTTCTGGTCCCAAAACCATCAATCATTTCTTTTACTTCCTTTTTGATTTGTGGTATAGGTGCCAGCAATTTTGATGGGTCGAAGTTGCCTTGCAGAGTGATATTGTTGCCGGTTAGCTGGCGAGCTAGTGTTGGAGTAACACTCCAGTCAAGGCCCAAACCTGCTGCACTTGTTTTGCTCAAATCTTCGAGCGCGTACCAGCTACCTTTCGGAAACAGTATAACCGGCACGTCGATACTTACCGCATCTGCTATCTGTACCAGATATGGCTGTGCAAATATTTTAAAATCGGCTGGGCTCAGCATACCACTCCAGCTATCAAACACCTGTACCAGATCTGCACCTGCTTTTGCCTGAGCCTTAAGGTATGCAATAGTTACATCAGTTATTTTCTGTAATAGTTTGTGTGCCAATTCTGGTTGGGTAAAACAAAATTGTTTTGCTTTATCAAACGTTTTGCTCCCTTTACCCTCTACCATGTAGCAAAGCAATGTCCAGGGCGCACCAGCAAAACCTATTAGTGGTACTCTTCCGTTAAGCTCACTTTTGGTGAGCGACAATGCTTGCATTACATAGTTCAGTCGCTCAGCAGTATCAGTTGTTATCAGCGCATCTATATCCGCCTCTGTTTTTACTACTTGTGGCAGCAACGGTCCTTTACCTTCTTCCATCAGCACCTCCATACCCATAGCCTGAGGTATAACTAGTATATCAGAAAATATAATAGCAGCATCCACCCCTATCTGGTCTACTGGCTGCAAGGTGATCTCGCAAGCTAGCTCAGGAGTCTCTACACGTGTAAAGAAATCATATTTCTGTCGCAGTTTGATGTAGTCAGGCAAGTACCTTCCAGCTTGTCTCATCATCCATACTGGAGGCCTCGATAGTTCGTCGCCCCTCAGAGCTTGCAACAACAGATCATTTTTTAATTCACTCATTTTACTTTGTTTATTTGTTTAAACAACTGCCAATATACTTTTGACAATCAATTACTTAAGTAAGATACTCAATAGCTTTCATCAACAGTTCTACCTTGCCAGCAACCCTACTTGCTACCACATTTTCACTAGTATAATTATATATAGAAGCTGCTGTAGTATCTCCTATCGCAAACAAAACAGTAGTGGGATCTACAGCATTACACCCAAAAAAACTGTGCACTGCACTGGGACTATAAAACAATATACCGTCATAGTGATGCAGTATGTCTGTAGCAGTCTCTTTATTTTTATACACCACTAGTTCGTTTACTAATACACCTTCTTTTGTCAGTGTATCTGGCAGAGTATCTAACCGCTTATCGCCACAAAAGAAGACTACTTCAGGTATTTTTCTTTCTATAAGCAATGCTGCCAACTCTGATGCAGTATTTCCCAACATAGTAACTGTACTATTAGCAAAACACTTCTCTACAGCTATTTGTGTATATTTTCCTAAACAAAAAATTGTCCAATCTCTAGGCTTAGTTTCTGCCAACTCAGACACAGCCCTTACAGCATGTTTACTTGTAAATACAATTGTTGCTTTGCTGTTTGCTATCTCATTTACCTTATTCCTCAGCTCTACTTCACTACTGTACACTATCTGTACAAATGGCAATATGGTCAATGATACGCCCACTGGT